>NZ_JAKSYQ010000173.1:0-21654 GCF_022829665.1 Methylobacterium sp. E-041
ATGGTGATGCCGGGCGACAACGTGACCATGGACGTCACGCTGATCGTGCCGGTGGCCATGGAGGAGAAGCTGCGCTTCGCCATCCGCGAGGGCGGCCGAACCGTCGGCGCCGGCGTCGTCGCCGCCATCAACGCGTAGTCGCTCGAGCGATTCGACACGGCCGGCGGTCTTCGCCGGCCGTGTCTCGTCGCGGAGGCCGCGGGATCGGCTCGCGCCCCCGTTGTCACCGCCTGAGATCGGCATTCCATCCCTCCCTGCCGACCCCGAGCTTGACAGGGAGCCGTCGGTTTATTTTCCTGCCATCCGCGACAAGCCGCGGAGCCCCAGGAATGAACACCGCCATCGGGTTTCCGTGGCCGACGCGCCGCCTGTGGCTCGCCGCCGCCGCGAGCGCGATCCTGATTTGCCCGGCCCGTGCCGACGCCCTGAGCGACGGACGCTTCCGCGACGAGGTGGCGGCCATCCTGCGGGCGATCCGGCCGGGCGCGGAGATCCGCCCCGACCGTGATCCGGGACAGATCCTGGTCGGCCGCAGCACGATCGCCCTCACCAACCTGTATCCGCGGGTCGCCCCGCTCGCCGGCGACGCGCGCCGGCGGATGATCGAGGCGTATCTCGTCACCGCGCTGAAGGGCATGGACGCGGCGCCGTCGCCCGGCGAGCCGAGCCTCGCGGCGATCCGGGCGCAGCTGCGCCCGCAGCTCCTGCCGCGCGCGATCCTCGCCCAGGTGCCGGACCTCGCCACGCGGACCTTCTCGGAGACCCTGGTCGTGGCCTACGTCATCGATGGGGCGGACCGGATGCGCTACCTGACCCGGCCGATGCTCGAAGGGTGGGGCGTCGATGCCGCGGCGATCCGAACCGCCATCGAGGTTCCGGCGCTGGCCAACCTCGCCGCGGCCTCGAAGGAGGCCGCGTTCGCCCTCGCGGTCGACGGCGGCATCCCCATCCTCGCCATGACCAATGCCGGCGATGACTACGACGCCGCGCGGTTGATGTTGCCCGGCTATCTGGACGAGATCCGCACGGCGCTGAAAGCCGATGGCATCACGGTCGCGATCCCGACCCGCGACCTGCTGATGGCATGGCCCGCCGACAGCAAGGCCCGCATCGGCCTCGCCGCGGAGGTGCGCGACCGGCTGCGGAAGGGCCCTTACGGCCGCAGCGACGAGCTCTTCCGCTTCGACCGAACGGGACTGCGCCCGCTGACGGCGACGGAGCGGGCCGATCACGGTCGGTGACGCATTTCCGGCGTTCCCGGCTCTTGCATCCCGGCGCCCGATCGGGCATTGGGCGTCGCGATAGGAGTGTAGCTCAACTGGTCAGAGCGCCGGTCTCCAAAACCGGAGGTTGCGGGTTCGAGTCCCTCCACTCCTGCCAGTCTGCATTTCCTGCCGTTCCACGCCACGCTCCTGACGCTCGCGACGCGCCGCGGCTGTCGACAACCCCGACGACTTGCGCTAGAGCGGGCGCACTCCGAGATCGATGTCGGCTGTCGGTTCGGGCTCGTTCGGGCGAGCTTCCGAACCCGTCGTCATTCTCGAAACCCGGTTCCTGACGCCATGGCATCGAACGAAGCGACCAAGAAGGCCGATCCGGCGCGCAGCCCGGTCCGCGGCGCGGCTTCCCAGCCGCCGCAGCGCAACGCTCCGCCGGCCCGGCCCGCGCCGAAGCGCGTCGGCCCGCTGGAGTTCCTCGGGCAGGTGCGCGACGAGGGCCGCAAGGTCACGTGGCCGACCCGCAAGGAGACCACGGTCACCACGATCATGGTCTTCGTGATGGTGGTGGTCGCGAGCCTGTTCTTCACGGTGGTCGATCAGGGCCTTCGCTACCTCGTCGGCCTGATCCTGGGCCTGTAGGCAACACACACCGTCCGCGGGCCCCGGCCCGACGCGAACATGCAGGAGTCGATCAGAACCGTGTCGAAGCGCTGGTACATCGTCCACGCCTACTCGAACTTCGAGAACAAGGTCGCCCAGTCCATCAAGGATCAGGCGGCCCAGCGTGGGCTCATGGACCTCTTCGAGGAGGTGATGGTCCCGACCGAGAAGGTCGTCGAGGTCCGCCGCGGCCGCAAGGTTGACGCGGAGCGGAAGTTCTTCCCCGGCTACGTGCTGGTGAAGTGCGACCTCACCGACGAGGTCTACCATCTGATCAAGAACACCCCGAAGGTCACGGGCTTCCTCGGCGCCGACAAGTCGAAGCCGGTGCCGATCCCGGACGCCGAGGCCGAGCGGATCAAGGGCCAGGTCGCCGAGGGCGTCGACCGTCCGAAGCCGTCGATCTCCTTCGAGATCGGCGAGACCGTCCGCGTCGCCGACGGCCCCTTCGCCTCGTTCAACGGCACCGTCGAGGAAGTCGACGAGAGCCGCTCGCGCCTGAAGGTCGCCGTGTCGATCTTCGGCCGCGCCACCCCGGTGGAACTCGAATACGCCCAGGTCGAGAAGGCCTGACGTAGAGCGGATCGGGAGGAGCGAATAGCGGATCGAGGGCACCGCGCCCTTTCGGATCGGCCGATGCGATGCACCGGCCCGCCCATTCCGTCTTCGCTGCTTCCTGTTCGCGAAAGCCCGCGGAAGGCCCGCCCGGTTCGCCGCCGGGGCCAACGGTCCGCACCGCGACCTGCAACCGCCCGTCCGACCGAGCCTCAGGCAGCCCGGCGGCGCGCAATCATTTGGGAGCAGTCCCATGGCGAAGAAGATCACGGGCTACGTGAAGCTTCAAGTCCCGGCCGGCGCCGCCAACCCGTCGCCGCCGATCGGTCCCGCGCTCGGTCAGCGCGGCCTCAACATCATGGAATTCTGCAAGGCCTTCAACGCGAAGACCGCGCAGATCGAGAAGGGAACCCCGATCCCGGTCGTGATCACGGCCTACCAGGATCGCAGCTTCACCTTCGAGATGAAGCAGCCGCCGGTCACCTTCTTCCTGAAGAAGGCCGCGGGCCTGAAGATCGGCAAGAAGCCGGCCTCCGGCTCCAAGACCCCCGGCAAGGGCCCGACCGTCGGCAAGGTCTCCGAGGCGCAGCTTCGCGAGATCGCCGAGAAGAAGATGCCCGACCTGAACTGCGATTCGGTGGATGCCGCCGTCGCGATGATCCGTGGCTCCGCGCGGGCCATGGGCCTCGAAGTCACCGCGTAAGGGGAGGGCACCATGGCACACGAAGGCAAGCGCATCCGCGCCGCCCGCGAGGGCATCGACCCGACCAAGCTCTACGGGATCGCCGAGGCGATCGCGATGGTGAAGGCCAAGGCCAACGCCAAGTTCGACGAGACCGTCGAGGTCTCGATGAACCTCGGCGTCGACCCGCGCCACGCCGACCAGATGGTCCGCGGCGTCTGCAACCTGCCCAACGGCTCCGGCCGGACGGTGCGGGTGGCGGTGTTCGCCCGCGGCGCCAAGGCGGACGACGCCCGGGCGGCCGGTGCCGACATCGTCGGCGCCGAGGACCTGCTCGAGATCGTCCAGGGCGGCAAGATCGAGTTCGATCGCTGCATCGCCACCCCGGACATGATGCCGCTCGTCGGCCGGCTCGGTAAGGTGCTCGGCCCCCGCGGCCTGATGCCGAACCCGAAGGTCGGCACCGTCACCATGGACGTGAAGTCCGCGGTCGCCGGCGCCAAGGGCGGCTCGGTCGAGTTCCGCGTCGAGAAGGCGGGCATCGTCCACGCCGGCATCGGCAAAGTCTCGTTCGACGAGGCCAAGCTCGTCGAGAACATCAAGGCGTTCGCCGACGCGGTGGCCAAGGCCAAGCCCGCCGGCTCCAAGGGCACCTACATCCAGCGCATCGCCGTCACCTCGACGATGGGCCCGGGCGTGAAGGTCGAGCCGGGCTCCGTCCTCGGCGCCTGACCGTCCCGCTACGACGACACGATCGAAGCGCCCGGCCCCTGCGGCCGGGCGTTTTTCGTTGCGCGTCGTGCCGGGTCCCGGACAGCCGAAGCGCCGGCCGAGGGCGATCCGGGACCCTGCGCAGACAGCCCCGCGGAGCGGCCCCCGCACCCGGCGATCACGATGCAGATTGCCGCGGCGAAGGGGGGCGCCAACGGTCGCAGCTGTGCTAAATAGGGCGCCATGCGATGCAACCTCTCCGTTCAGACCCAGCGACGCATCCTGTGCGTCTTCCCCGCCTACACGCCGTCCTTCGGGACCTTCTCCCACGCCTACCCGCTGATGGGCGGCGTGAAGGCCTTCATGCCGCCCCAGGGCCTGCTGCTGATCTCGGCCTACATGCCCGAGACCTGGGAGTGCCGGTTCGTCGACGAGAACATCAAGCGCGCCACCCCTGAGGAGTTCGCCTGGGCCGACGCGGTGTTCGTGTCGGGCATGCACATCCAGGAGCCGCAGATCCACGAGATCGCCAAGCGCGCGCACGCCGCGGGCAAGGTGACGGTGCTCGGCGGCCCCTCGGTCTCCGGCGCCCCCGAGAAGTATCCCGACTTCGACTACCTCCACATGGGCGAGATCGGCGACGCTACGGACGCGCTCGTCGCGATCCTCGACCGCGACCTGGCGCGGCCCCCGTCCCAGGTCCGGCTCGAGACCAAGGAGCGGCTGCCGCTCTCGGACTTCCCGGCGCCGGCCTACGAGGCGGCCCCGCTGAAGCGCTACCTGATCGGCTCGCTGCAATTCTCCTCGGGCTGCCCCTACCGCTGCGAGTTCTGCGACATCCCGCAGCTCTACGGGCGCCAGCCGCGGCTGAAGAGCCCCGAGCAGATGTGCGCCGAGCTCGACGCGATCATCAGCCAGCCCGGCCACCCGGCGGTGGTCTACTTCGTCGACGACAACTTCATCGCCAACCGCAAGGCGACACGGGACATGCTCCCGCACCTCGTCGCGTGGCAGAAGAAGAACGACTACCCGCTCCAGTTCGCCTGCGAGGCGACCCTCAACATGGCCAAGCAGCCCGAGATCCTCGAGCTGATGCGGCAGGCGAACTTCATGACCGTGTTCGTCGGCATCGAGACGCCGGAGGAGGACGCGCTCAAGGGCATCGACAAGACCCACAACGCCGCCGTGCCGATGTACGGCGCGATCGAGACGCTGAACTCCTACGGCCTCGAGGTGACGTCGGGCATCATCCTCGGCCTCGACTCCGACTCGGACGCCTCCGAGCAGTACCTGATCGACTTCATCGACAAGTCGGGCATCCCCGTCCTGACGATCAACATCCTCCAGGCCCTGCCGAAGACGCCGCTCTGGGACCGGCTGCAGCGGGAGGGGCGCCTCGTCCACGACGCGGCGCTCGAGTCGAACGTCCTGTTCAAGCGCCCGCACGACACCGTGGTGTCGAGCTGGCGCCGGGCGATCGCGCACGCCTACGCGCCGGAGAAGATCTTCGAGCGCTTCAAGCACCAGTGCGCGACGACCTACCCGAATCGCATCGTCACCCCGACAAAGGGCAAGCTGACCTTCACCAACCTGCGCCGCGGGCTGATCCTCGGGTTCAACATCATCACCCGGGTGGGCATCTTCTCGGATTACCGCAAGCCGTTCTGGTCGGCGGCCGTCTACGCCCTGAGGCGTGGGCAGATCGAGGCGGTGTTCAACATGGGCTTCGTCGCCCACCACCTGATCCGCTTCACCCGCGAGGCCCTGCGCGGCGAGCACAACGCCTCGTTCTACGCGGCCAAGGCCGCCGAGACCGAGGCGGCGCGGCAGCGCTCGTGGTGGGAGAACGCGCGCAAGCGCTTCGTGCCGGAGCGCGAGGCAGCCTAACCGAGCGGGCCGACCGTCGAGACGTTACCGGGCTGTGTCCGAGACGGCGACGCGGTCGCGCCATGCCGGCGCTCCGAGCCCCAACACCGACAGCGTGTTCCATCGGGCGAGGAGCCGATGTGCGAGCATCGGGCCCAGGATGCCGAAGGCCGTCCCCGAGATCAGGTAGACCATGGGGTCGGGCGGAACGTGAAGGCGCGTCATGGCCACGCGCAGGCCGGCCGCGGCCAGCGAGTGCATGACGAAGATCGAGAGCGAGAGCAGGCCGACCGTGGCGAGCGCGCCGCCACCGATACGCTTACTCACCCACACGACGCCGAGAATGCCGAGACAACAGGCAGGTAGCGCCGCTAGCGCCATCGGGCTGAAGCCGGAGACCGTCCAGGCACCCACGACCGCCAGGGCGAAGCCCGTCCAGATGAGTGCGATCCCCGACAGGCTCACCGGCGTCCGCCAAGCCGCCAGGGCGTGCCCGGCATAGGCACCTGCGAGATAGAACGGAAGGTTGTGCAGGGTCAGCGCGAGGCTTGGAACCTCCGGGAGCCGAAAGAAGATCACGAATCCCGCCGCCGCGATGGCGGCGAACAGTCTGCGATCGGGAATCATGGCGGCCAGCACGTGGCAGATCAGAAGGGCGTAGAGAAACCAAAGCGGTCCGAGGGGACGGTACGGGAAGGCGAGAAGGTCGGCGGGAGCGACCTGCGTGTTGATGTCCTGCGCCAGCAGGATCATCACGCTGCCCTGGATGAACGTCCAGATCACGTAGGGAAGGCCGATCGTCCAGAGCTTGGCTTGGAGAAACGGCACCCGTCCGCGTCGCAGGCTGCCGGGCAGGTTCAGTCCGGCCAGGAAGAAGAACAGCGGCATGTGGAAGGTGTACAGACCGAAATCCACCCACTGGGTCGCGGATGTGTCTGGCACGATCCCCGCCTTGACGGTTCCCCGGAGGACGTGGCCGAACACGACCAGAATGATCCCGATGCCGCGCGCGACGTCGATCCAGTCCTGCCGTTGTACGCGCTGCATGGGACTCGCCTCGAGGTAGGGCTGCGCGGCACACGGCCATGACGACGCCCGAACCTTCAGCGCAATCGGTCGAAATCCGGCAGCCCGGTGGAGAGCTTATCAAGCGTCGGCGAAGGCCAACCATCCGCACCGAATCGCAAATCCAACGCAGAGTCCGTCCGAGAAGCCGCTCGGAGCCATCGACCGGCTCGGATAGGATCGGTCACCCGAGGACACCGCGCGTTTGCCTAAGTCGGAAAAGTCGCGTCTCGGCCCTTGGCAGGCGGCTTGCTTGGCTCTATACACCGCGCTCCGCGCAATTTTCATGTTTGTTCAGGGAGCCCGTCCGCCCGGTCGGGTTCCGTATCGAGACGCCGCCTGGGTGACCGGGCGTCGATGGCCGGCAGGACCTGAGGGGTGAAAACCTCTGAGGGCCGCGTCCGGCCATGTCCTGTCCGAGACTGCAGGTGCCGGTTCGCCGGCTTAATCCACCAGCCTGCACAGACGGGGAAGACCGCATTTTCGAAGCGCCCGACCGATGAGGGACGGCGTGAAGGCATCGGTTTGAACCATCTCAGCCCTTAGGCATCGCACCCCTCGCGGGGGCGGCACCGGGGGACAGGGCCGTGAAGCGTCGTCCAGGACGTTTTCGGCTTCCATGAGGCCGAAGATCCGTCCCGGGCGGCACGTGCAACCGGCGGACCCATTCTCGGGTTCCGCCCAACCGGAGAGAGCCCCAGTGGACAGGACAGCAAAAGCTGATCTCGTCTCGACGCTCAACGGCGTGTTCGCAAAGAGCGCCGTCGTCGTCGTGGCCCACTACAAAGGCCTCACGGTCGCCGAGATGCAGAAGCTGCGTTCGCAGATGAAGCTCGCCGGCGCCACCGTGCAGGTCGCGAAGAACAGCCTCGCCAGCATCGCTCTCGATGGCACGGACGTCGCCTCCATCAAGCCCCTCCTGAAGGGCCCGACCCTGCTCGCCTATTCGAGCGATCCGGTCGCGGCCGCCAAGGTGGCGGTGGATTTCGCCAAGGCCAACGACAAGCTCGTGATCCTCGGCGGCGCCATGGGCGCGACCGCTCTGAACCCGGACGGCGTGAAGGCCCTCGCCTCGCTCCCGTCCCTCGACGAACTGCGCGCCAAGATCGTGGGCCTCGTCCAGGCTCCCGCGACCAAGATCGCCCAGGTCGTCAATGCGCCGGCGGCCAAGCTCGCCCGCGTGTTCGGAGCCTATGCCACCAAGGACGAAGCGGCCTGACGGTCGTTTCCCCTTTCAAACCCATCCCTTCACACCGATATCGTTAGAGGATCATCACCATGGCTGATCTTGCCAAGCTCGTCGACGACCTGTCGTCGCTGACCGTTCTCGAGGCCGCCGACCTCGCCAAGATGCTCGAGGAGAAGTGGGGCGTCTCGGCCGCCGCCGCCGTCGCCGTGGCTGCCGGCCCGGCCGCCGGCCCGGCTGCCGCCGCCGAGGAGCAGACCGAGTTCACGGTCATGCTCACCGCCGCCGGCGACAAGAAGATCGAGGTCATCAAGGAGGTCCGCGCGATCACCGGCCTCGGCCTCAAGGAAGCCAAGGACCTCGTCGAGGGCGCCCCGAAGGCCGTCAAGGAGTCGGTCGCCAAGGACGAGGCCGAGAAGCTCAAGGCGCAGCTCGAGAAGGCCGGCGCCAAGGTCGAGCTCAAGTAAGCCGCGATGGGCCGATCCCCGGCCCGTCACCGCGCGGCCGGTTCCCTCGGGAGCCGGCCGTGACCGCAGCCCGCGGGTGTTCGCACCCGCGGGCTGAGGCCGCTTCGGCGGCCGGCGGACCCTGAGACGGGTCCCGGCTCGGAACGAGCCGGTCGAGATCATGAATTCGGGTGGCGCGGTCCGGCGGGACGCGAGCCATGGCCCGGCGCGGGAGTCGGCGAGACTTCCCCGGGCGACCAGGACGCGAAGATGGTGGAGCGAGGTCACATGGCCAATACGCTGGTCGGTCGCAAGCGCATTCGGAAGTTCTTCGGCAAGATCAAGGAAGTCGCCGAGATGCCGAACCTCATCGAGGTTCAGAAGGCGTCCTACGACCAGTTCCTGATGATGGACGAGCCCGAGGGCGGCCGCGGCGACGAGGGCCTGCAGAGCGTGTTCCGGGGCGTGTTCCCGATCTCGGACTTCTCCTCGACGGCGCTCCTCGAATTCGTCCGCTACACGTTCGAGCAGCCGAAATACGACGTCGACGAGTGCCGCCAGCGCGGCATCACCTTCGCGGCCCCGCTGAAGGTGACCCTGCGGCTGATCGTGTTCGACGTCGATCCCGACACGGCGGCCAAGTCGGTCAAGGACATCAAGGAGCAGGACGTCTACATGGGCGACATGCCCCTGATGACGGAGAACGGCACCTTCATCGTCAACGGCACCGAGCGCGTCATCGTCTCGCAGATGCACCGCTCCCCGGGCGTGTTCTTCGACCACGACAAGGGCAAGACCCACTCCTCGGGCAAGCTGCTGTTCGCCGCCCGGATCATCCCGTATCGCGGCTCCTGGCTCGACGTCGAGTTCGACGCCAAGGACATCGTGCACGTCCGCATCGACCGGAAGCGCAAGCTGCCGGTGACGTCGCTGCTCTACGCGCTCGGGCTGTCCGGCGAGGAGATCCTGTCGACCTTCTACAACAAGGTCGTCTACGACCGGGACGGCGCCGACTGGCGCGTGCCGTTCGACGCCGAGCGGCTGAAGGGCTTCAAGGCCTCGGTCGACCTGATCGACGCCGATTCCGGCGAGGTCGTGCTCGAGACCGGCAAGAAGCTCAACGCCCGCAACGCCCGCCAGATCGCCGAGAAGGGAACCAAGTTCCTCAAGGCGACCGACGAGGATCTGGTCGGCCAGTACGTCGCCGAGGACCTCGTCGACGTGAACACCGGCGAGATCTGGGCCGAGGCCGGCGAGGAGATCTCCGAGAAGCTGCTCAAGAGCCTCGAGGAGGTCGGCGTCGCCGAGATCCCGGTGCTCGACATCGACCACGTCAACATCGGCCCCTACATCCGCAACACGCTCGCCGTGGACAAGAACTCCGCCCGTGAAGGCGCGCTGTTCGACATCTACCGCGTCATGCGCCCGGGCGAGCCGCCGACCCTGGAGACGGCCGAGGCCATGTTCCACTCGCTGTTCTTCGACAGCGAGCGCTACGACCTGTCCGCCGTCGGCCGCGTGAAGATGAACATGCGCCTCGACCTCGACGCCGAGGACACCGTCCGCACGCTCCGCAAGGAGGACATGCTGGCGGTCGTCATGGCGCTCGTCGAGCTGCGCGACGGCAAGGGCGAGATCGACGACATCGACCACCTCGGCAACCGCCGGGTGCGCTCGGTCGGCGAGCTGATGGAGAACCAGTACCGCCTCGGCCTGCTCCGCATGGAGCGCGCCATCCGCGAGCGCATGTCCCAGGTCGACATCGACACGGTGATGCCGCAGGACCTGATCAACGCCAAGCCTGCGGCCGCGGCCGTGCGCGAGTTCTTCGGCTCGTCGCAGCTGTCGCAGTTCATGGACCAGACCAACCCGCTCTCCGAGGTGACGCACAAGCGCCGCCTCTCGGCGCTCGGCCCGGGCGGCCTGACCCGTGAGCGTGCCGGCTTCGAGGTGCGCGACGTGCACCCGACCCATTACGGCCGCATCTGCCCGATCGAGACGCCGGAAGGCCCGAACATCGGCCTGATCAACTCGCTCGCGACCTTCGCGCGGGTGAACAAGTACGGCTTCATCGAGACCCCGTTCCGCCGGGTCAAGGACGGCGTCGTCACCAACGAGGTCTCGTACCTCTCCGCGATGGAGGAGGCGAAGTACTACGTCGCCCAGGCCAACGCGCAGATGGACGAGAACAAGAAGCTCACCGAGGAGCTGGTGGTCTGCCGCCGCGCCGGCGACGTGATCGTCGTCGGGCCAGAGCGCGTCGACCTGATGGACGTGTCGCCGAAGCAGCTCGTGTCGGTCGCCGCGGCGCTGATCCCGTTCCTCGAGAACGACGACGCCAACCGCGCGCTGATGGGCTCGAACATGCAGCGGCAGGCGGTGCCGCTGGTGCGCGCCGACGCGCCGTTCGTCGGCACCGGCATGGAGGCCGTGGTCGCCCGCGACTCCGGCGCCGCCATCGCCGCCCGCCGCTCCGGCATCGTCGACCAGGTGGACGCCACCCGCATCGTCATCCGCGCGACGGAGGAGGCCGACGCCACCAAGCCCGGCGTCGACATCTACCGCCTGCAGAAGTTCCAGCGCTCCAACCAGTCGACCTGCATCACGCAGAAGCCGCTGGTTCGCGTCGGAGAGCCGGTGAAGAAGGGCGAGATCATCGCCGACGGCCCGTCCACCGAGTTCGGCGAGCTCGCGCTCGGCCGCAACGTCCTCGTCGCGTTCATGCCGTGGAACGGCTACAACTTCGAGGACTCGATCCTGCTCTCCGAGCGGATCGTGAAGGATGACGTGTTCACCTCGATCCACATCGAGGAGTTCGAGGTGATGGCCCGCGACACCAAGCTGGGCCCGGAGGAGATCACCCGCGACATCCCGAACGTCTCGGAGGAGGCTCTGAAGAACCTCGACGAGGCCGGCATCGTCTACATCGGCGCCGAGGTCCATGCCGGCGACATCCTCGTCGGCAAGATCACGCCGAAGGGCGAGAGCCCGATGACGCCGGAGGAGAAGCTCCTCCGCGCGATCTTCGGCGAGAAGGCGTCCGACGTGCGCGACACCTCGCTCCGGGTCCCCCCGGGCGTGACCGGCACGATCGTCGAGGTCCGGGTGTTCAACCGCCACGGCGTCGACAAGGACGAGCGCGCCCAGGCGATCGAGCGCGAGGAGATCGAGCGCCTCGCCAAGGACCGGGACGACGAGCAGGCGATCCTGGACCGCAACACCTACGCCCGCCTCTCGGGCGTGCTGATCGGCCAGGCGCCGATCGCCGGGCCGAAGGGCTTCAGGAAGGAGACCACGCTGACGCGTGAGCTCATCAACGAGTACCCGCGCTCGCAATGGTGGCAGTTCGCCGTCGTCGAGGACCGTCTCATGACCGAGATGGAGGCGATGCAGAAGCAGTACGACGAGTCGAAGAAGCGCCTCGAGCAGCGCTTCCTCGACAAGGTCGAGAAGCTGCAGCGTGGCGACGAGCTGCCCCCCGGCGTGATGAAGATGGTCAAGGTCTTCGTCGCGGTGAAGCGCAAGATCCAGCCGGGCGACAAGATGGCCGGCCGCCACGGCAACAAGGGCGTGGTCTCGCGGATCGTGCCGATCGAGGACATGCCGTTCCTGGAGGACGGGACGCATGCCGACATCGTGCTCAACCCGCTCGGCGTGCCGTCGCGCATGAACGTCGGCCAGATCCTCGAGACGCACCTCGGCTGGGCCGCGGCCGGCCTCGGCCGCAAGGTCGGCAAGGCGGTCGACGCCTACCTGAAGAGCCAGGACATCGGCCCGCTGAAGGAGGAGATGCAGGCGATCTACTCCCCGTCGGAGCTGGAAGGCCTGTCGGACGAGGACATGGCCGAGGCCGCCAACAACGTGCGCCGCGGCGTGCCGATGGCGACCCCGGTGTTCAACGGCGCCAAGGAAGCCGACATCGAGACCATGCTGGAGATGGCCGGGCTCGACCGGTCGGCCCAGTCGACGCTCTACGACGGGCGCACCGGCGAGGCCTTCGACCGCAAGGTGACGATGGGCTACATCTACATGCTGAAGCTCCACCACCTCGTGGACGACAAGATCCACGCCCGCTCGATCGGCCCGTACTCGCTGGTCACCCAGCAGCCGCTCGGCGGAAAGGCGCAGTTCGGCGGGCAGCGCTTCGGCGAGATGGAGGTCTGGGCGCTGGAGGCCTACGGTGCGGCCTACACGCTGCAGGAGATGCTCACGGTGAAGTCGGACGACGTGGCCGGCCGCACCAAGGTCTACGAGGCGATCGTCCGCGGCGACGACACCTTCGAGGCCGGCATCCCGGAGAGCTTCAACGTGCTGGTGAAGGAGATGCGGTCGCTCGGCCTCAACGTCGAGCTGACCTCGTCCAAGAAGGCCGCCAACGACGCCCTGGAGCCGCCGGCCGACGCGGCCGAGTAGCCGAAACAAGACACCTCCCGTGCCGGCGCCAACGCCGGCACGGTTCGAGCGGGGAGGGGCGGAGCCTCCGGACGGGCCGACGGCCAGCGGCGCCTTTGAAGGGCGCGGCGCCGAGTTGATTTCAGGACGTGGACGGCGCCGGCGCAGGGCGCGCGTTCCCGTCAAGCAAGGAGCGGATCATGAACCAAGAGGTCATGAACCTTTTCAACCAGCAGGCTCAGCCCCAGAGCTTCGACCAGATCAAGATCTCGATCTCCAGCCCCGAAAAGATCCTCTCGTGGTCCTACGGCGAGATCAAGAAGCCCGAGACGATCAACTACCGGACCTTCAAGCCGGAGCGTGACGGCCTGTTCTGCGCCCGCATCTTCGGGCCGATCAAGGACTACGAGTGCTTGTGCGGCAAGTACAAGCGCATGAAGTACAAGGGCGTCATCTGCGAGAAGTGCGGCGTCGAGGTCACCCTCGCGCGCGTGCGGCGCGACCGCATGGGCCACATCGAGCTCGCCGCCCCGGTCGCCCACATCTGGTTCCTGAAGTCGCTGCCGAGCCGCATCGGCCTGCTGCTCGACATGCCGCTCAAGGATCTCGAGCGGATCCTCTACTTCGAGTCCTACTGCGTCATCGAGCCGGGCCTCACCCCCCTCAAGGAGCGCCAGCTCCTGTCGGAGGAGGAGTACCTGCGCGCCCAGGAGGAGTACGGCGAGGATTCGTTCACGGCGATGATCGGCGCCGAGGCGATCCGGCGCATCCTGCAGGAGCTCGACCTCGACGGCATCGCCGACTCGCTGCGCGAGGAGATCGCCACCACGACCTCCGAGCTGAAGCCGAAGAAGCTCCTGAAGCGCCTCAAGATCATCGAGGCGTTTCAGATGTCGGGCAACAAGCCCGAGTGGATGATCCTGACCGTCGTCCCCGTGATCCCGCCGGACCTGCGCCCGCTGGTTCCGCTCGACGGCGGCCGCTTCGCCACGTCGGACCTGAACGACCTCTACCGTCGCGTGATCAACCGCA
Organism: Methylobacterium sp. E-041; assembly: GCF_022829665.1. Lineage (NCBI taxonomy): Bacteria > Pseudomonadati > Pseudomonadota > Alphaproteobacteria > Hyphomicrobiales > Methylobacteriaceae > Methylobacterium > Methylobacterium sp. E-041. The sequence continues at coordinate 13,816 of NZ_JAKSYQ010000173.1, forward strand.
ACAACCGCCTCAAGCGTCTGATCGAGCTGCGCGCGCCCGACATCATCATCCGCAACGAGAAGCGGATGCTGCAGGAGGCGGTCGACGCGCTGTTCGACAACGGCCGCCGCGGCCGCGTCATCACCGGCGCCAACAAGCGCCCGCTGAAGTCGCTCGCCGACATGCTCAAGGGCAAGCAGGGCCGCTTCCGCCAGAACCTGCTCGGCAAGCGCGTCGACTATTCGGGCCGCTCGGTCATCGTGGTCGGCCCGGAGCTGAAGCTGCACCAGTGCGGCCTGCCGAAGAAGATGGCGCTCGAGCTGTTCAAGCCGTTCATCTACGCGCGCCTCGACGCCAAGGGCTTCTCGGCCACCGTCAAGCAGGCCAAGAAGCTCGTCGAGAAGGAGAAGCCCGAGGTCTGGGACATCCTCGACGAGGTGATCCGCGAGCACCCGGTGATGCTCAACCGCGCGCCGACGCTCCACCGCCTCGGCATCCAGGCGTTCGAGCCGAAGCTGATCGAGGGCAAGGCGATCCAGCTGCACCCGCTGGTCTGCGCCGCGTTCAACGCCGACTTCGACGGCGACCAGATGGCCGTGCACGTCCCCCTGAGCCTCGAGGCTCAGCTGGAGGCGCGCGTCCTGATGATGTCGACCAACAACATCCTGCACCCGGCCAACGGCCAGCCGATCATCGTGCCCTCGCAGGACATCGTGCTCGGCCTGTACTACCTCTCCATCGTCGGCGAGGGCCTGGTCGGCGCGTTCCAGCCCGACCACAAGACCAACCCGATGCAGGGCGTCTACGGCGACATGGGCGAGCTCGAGCACGCCCTGGCCGCCAAGTCGGTGAAGCTGCACTCGAAGATCAAGTGGCGCTGGAAGGGCATCGGCCCCGACGGCGAGCCGCTGACCAAGACCTACGATACCACGCCCGGCCGGGTGATCCTGTCCGGCGCGCTGCCGCTGCACGCCAAGGTGCCCTTCGACGTCGTCAACAAGCTGATGACCAAGAAGGAGATCTCGTCGATGATCGATACCGTCTACCGCCACTGCGGTCAGAAGGAGTCGGTGATCTTCTGCGACCGCATCATGGCGCTCGGCTTCAACCACGCGTTCAAGGCCGGCATCTCGTTCGGCAAGGACGACATGGTCGTGCCGGAGAACAAGTGGACCATCGTCGACACCACGCGCACGCTGGTGAAGGACTACGAGCAGCAGTACAACGACGGCCTGATCACCCAGGGCGAGAAGTACAACAAGGTCGTCGACGCCTGGGCCAAGTGCTCGGACAAGCTCGCCGCCGAGATGATGCTCCGGATCTCGACCGTCCAGAAGGACGACCAGGGCGCCGACAAGCAGATCAACTCGATCTACATGATGAGCCATTCCGGTGCGCGCGGCTCGCCGGCGCAGATGAAGCAGCTCGCGGCGATGCGCGGCCTGATGGCCAAGCCCTCGGGCGAGATCATCGAGACGCCGATCATCTCGAACTTCAAGGAAGGCCTCGACGTGCTCGAGTACTTCAACTCCACCCACGGCGCCCGCAAGGGCCTCGCGGACACGGCGTTGAAGACCGCCAACTCCGGCTACCTGACCCGCCGCCTCGTTGACGTGGCGCAGGATGCGGTCATCCGCGAGGTCGATTGCGGCACCACCAACGGCATCAAGATGCGCGCCATCATCGATGCCGGCCAGGTCGTCGCGACGCTGGCGATCCGCATCCTCGGCCGCGCCACGGCGGAGGATCTCGTCGCCCAGGACGGCACGGTCATCGTCAAGACCGGCGAGACCATCGAGGAGCGCCACCTGCCGGCCATCCAGGCGGCCGGGATCCAGGAGGTGAAGATCCGCTCGGTGCTGGTGTGCCAGACCCGTCAGGGCGTCTGCGCCACCTGCTACGGGCGCGACCTCGCCCGCGGCACGCCCGTCAACATGGGCGAGGCCGTCGGCGTCATCGCGGCGCAGTCGATCGGCGAGCCGGGCACCCAGCTCACCATGCGCACCTTCCACATCGGTGGCGCGGCGCAGATCGCGGATTCGTCCTTCATCGAGTCGAGCTTCGAGGGCACGATCAAGATCCGCAACCGCGCGATCGCCAAGAACTCGGACGGCGACCTGATCGCCACCGGCCGCAACGTGGCGGTGGTGATCGTCGGCGCCGACGGCACGGAGCGGGCGGTGCACCGCCTCCAGTACGGCGCGCGCCTGCGGGTCGACGACGGCGACAAGGTCAAGCGCGGCCAGCGCATCGCCGAGTGGGACCCCTACACCCGCCCGATCATTACCGAGACGGACGGCGTGGTGATGTACGAGGACATGGTCGACGGCCAGTCGATCACCGAGACCACCGACGAGTCGACCGGCATCGCCAAGCGCGTCGTCATCGACTGGCGCGGCTCGGCGCGCACCTCGGACCTCAAGCCGGCGATGGTGGTCGTCGATGCCGAGGGCAAGCCGGTCAAGCTGCCGCGCGGCTCGGACGCCCGCTACTTCCTGCCGGTCGACGCCATCATCGGCTACGACCCGGGCGGCTCGGTGAAGGCCGGCGACATCCTCGCCCGCGTCTCCACCGACTCGGCCAAGACCCGCGACATCACCGGCGGTCTGCCGCGGGTGGCGGAGCTGTTCGAGGCGCGGCGCCCGAAGGACGCGGCGATCATCGCCGAGAAGTCGGGCACCATCGCCTTCGGGCGCGACTACAAGAACAAGCGCCGCCTGTCGCTGACGCCGCACGACGGCTCGGAGACGGTCGAGTACCTGATCCCGAAGGGCAAGCACATCCACCTTCAGGACGGGGACGTGGTCGAGCTCGGCGACTACATCGTCGACGGCAACCCGGCGCCGCACGACATCCTGGCGATCAAGGGCGTGGAGGAGCTGGCCGCCTACCTCGTCAACGAGATCCAGGAGGTCTACCGGCTCCAGGGCGTGTCGATCAACGACAAGCATATCGAGGTCATCGTCCGGCAGATGCTGCAGAAGGTCGAGATCACCGACGGCGGCGACTCGGACATCCTGGCGGGCGACCAGATCGACCGCACGGAGCTGACCGAGGTCAACGAGAAGCTCCTCGCCGAGGGCAAGAAGCCGGTCCAGGGCGTCCCCGTCCTGCTCGGCATCACCAAGGCGTCGCTGCAGACGAAGTCGTTCATCTCGGCGGCCTCGTTCCAGGAGACCACCCGGGTCCTCACGGAAGCCGCGGTCAACGGCAAGATCGACCACCTGGAAGGCCTCAAGGAGAACGTCATCGTCGGCTCCCTCATCCCCGCGGGCACCGGCTCGATGGTGGCCGACATCCGCGCGGTGGCACGCCGCCGCGACAGCATGATCCTCCAGCAGAAGGCGTCCGACAGCGGCGCCCGGCCGCTGGGCGAGCTGCCCTCGGCCGCGGCCGAGTAGGCCGCGAAGCGATCCACGACCTGCAAAAGGGCGGCCCAGCGGGCCGCCCTTTTCGTTTCGGGGGCTGGGCGATGCCGGCCGAAGGTCGGGGCCGCGGCAAGCGGAACCATGACCTTGGCCGTTCGTTCTGAGATCATGGAACACGTCAAGTCCACAATCCTCACGACCGCCGTGCTCGTTACGGGATTGATCACCGCCGCGCATGTTCTGCATCCGCGCGATCCGGCCTTCGAAACGCGCCGCGGTCACTCCGTCGTCGCGTCCGCCGAAGCCGCGACGGCCTGGAGCGATCCGCCGGCGCGCGCGTCGCAGGCCGAGACGGCGGAAGCGACGCTGGCGCGTCCCGCCTCCTTCACCCTCCTGCCCGTCGCGATGACGGCGAGCCTGTCGGGGCTCGAGGGTCAGCCGCAGGCGCGTCCGGTGCGGAAGGCCGATCACGTCCATGCCCGCAGGGTGGCGCAGCCCAATGCGAGCGGCCGGCCGGCCACGGCCCGGATCGAGCAGCAGGCTCCGAGCCCGGTCGCCTCGGCGACGCAGCCGGGCAAGCCGGTGGAGGGCGATCCGATCGGCGACCTGATGAAGGCCCTCGGCCTCAATCGCGACAGCGAGGGCTGACGCACACCCTCACGGCCGGCCCTCGGGCGGCCATGGGGATCTCCGGCGGCTTCGGTCGATCCCGCCCCCCGGTGGATCCATTCGCAACGGCGTCGGCCGGTTTGTCGTGCGGCCACAGGCAGCGCGGACCTGCGACGGGGTCGTCCGATCCGGCCCGCTCAGCGCTTCTTGCCGAGCTCGGCGGCGATGTCCTTGATCATGCGCCCGGCCTTGCGGTGCGCCGTGGTGAGCTGGTCCTGCGTCACGCCCCAGCGCTTCATCCAGTACTCGACCGCCTTCCGTTCGGAGAGATCGAGCCGGTCCTTGTCGATGAATCCGCGCTTGTCCTTGAGGCCTGGCATGGTCGCTTTCGAGAAGAGGGTCGCCGCCGGGATCTTATCCGCCCGGCATAAGCGACGCAGGCCGGCACGGCGCCGGGGCACGATCCGTGGCGGATGGATCGGGACGACCGGTCGGTCGATGGCGATGTTTCGGCGGTGAGGCGGGACCGGTCAAGGGTTTCAGCCTCGACGGGGCATCCCTGACTTCGCCGAAGCCCCGCCTGGGTGCCGGAGCCCGAGGCCTGCGCCTCGCGATGTGCCGAGCGGTGCAAGCGGGCTGCCCGCGCCACTCGGGCGGCCCTGGCGCCTCTTCGGCTACCAGCCGCCGTAGCCGTGCGGCCGGTCGCAGTGCCAGCGGTCGCCGTATCCGGCGGCACGATAGCCGTAACCTTCCGGATCCGTCGCGTCGGAGCGCACGACCCGCGTCGTCCGGTAAACGACCTCGTCGTCGTACGCCCGGACGACGCGAGCGGGCCGATAGCGCACCACGGGGGGCGCATCTGCGTAGCCGTAGGCGGGCGCCGCGTGCGCCTCCGCGGCAGCGGCACCGAGGAGTGCGCCCGCGGCGAGCCCGCCGATCAGGCCGGCCGCGAGGGCACCGCCGCCCCGAGCCTCGGCTGCGGTGGTTCCGAGCCCGCTCGCCGCGAAGAGCACGGCGGCTGTGACGGCAGCAATCTTCTTCATCGCCCATCTCCTGACACGTCGCGCGGCCGGCATCGTGCCGAAGCCCCGGTCTCGGCTGTCGAGGAGAAGATTGGCAGGGTATCGCTGGAGCGACGCTGAAGCCCGTCGGCAGCAAGCGTTCAGCTTCCTCGACCGCGGTGGGCGAACGCCGCCCGGCGGCGCCGAAATGCCGGCGGAGAAGATTGCAGGACAGACGACGTCAGCAGGACGCCGCGACGCACCGAACGCGCACGAGATCTATCGATCATCGGCCTTTCAGGAGCGCTTATCAGTCAGCCGTGATGTCCGTGCGGAGAATCAGGGCCCGGCGTTCAGGCGCTTTCGAATGCGGCTCGTGTGAGCGGCGAAGGGCGCCGTCGTCGAAGAGCGCGGCCGCCCACAACCCGTTTTCATGCACCGACGCTTCGACGTACGACATCGAAACGTTGGTGCGGCCAAGAGGACTCGAACCTCCACCCCTTGCAGGACTAGCACCTCAAGCTGCCCCTAGATCCTACAAAAATTTCAGCTTTTCTGCAAACCGGGGCTCTGACGAGCCACTGAAATGTCTCGCTAAATTACTGCCCCTGCAAACCGTTCCAGACCCATTTCCGCTGCACTGCGAAGCAACAGTAGCCGCCATCGCGTCCTCGATAGCGGAGCAATTGTCAGTGTGTAAATCTACTTCAATGCAGCACGGTTGGGCACCAAATGCGAAGCGAGATCAATGACCGTGAGATCCATGTGAAGCCCGCCGGCAAATAAGACAGGAACAAGCTCCACACCCATGATGGTTATTGACCAATACTCTTAATAGTTTTTTTAATTATCTTTATTGTTTCATATGTACTAACGTTTTTCATCGATTGCGAAGAATAACTATTAGCTTATGGAATAAAGAGAGCCGATTTGCATCATACTTAACGGACCGCCTCCCATCCCGATTGTATTTTATTTTACTCACTAGAGGTTATATTCGTTCGTATAGTGTTATGATTAATTTATATTCATACAAGACCTGAGGGGGCTTCAAGGGCAATCTTTAGATCAAATAAATATCCAACGAAATACCTTGCCATTCGGCGTCGGTCCGAAGAGTTCAAGCTTCGCGATCGTCCAAATGTGGCGAGTGGCGAGAGTCTCGGTGACCCAGACCGGTGTATATGTTGGCAACGACCCTGACGCTTTCGCGGCGTACTCCAAATGGGTCGGGAGCACGCCTGGCAACGTGTTAAACTACCTCAACAACGACAGCTGGTCGGCTTTTGACAGCTCGATTGGCTGGGTCACCTGGCTGTGGAAGAACACCGCCACACCCAGCATTTGGTCGGTGCCGCTGACGGTCTGGGGCACCTCGCTCGAGCAGGTCGCCACGGGCGCTTTCAACGACCATTTCCTTAAGGCCGCGCAGGGCTTAGCGCAGACCAAGGCCAGCAGCGACGGCTACATCTACGTGCGCGTCGGCTGGGAGTTCAACGGCTCCTGGATGCCCTGGGCCGCCAACGGCCACGAAGCCGCGTTCATTAAGTCCTTCCAGAACCTTGTCGACACCTTCCGCTCGGTCTCGGACAAGTTTAAGTTCGTGTGGGACACCACCAATGATGGTGGCAACATGAACCCGGAGAAGGCGTATCCGGGCGACAAGTACGTCGATGTGATCGGCACGGACGTCTACTACAGCACCCAGTGGGACGGCACCGATGCTGCCAAGGGGTTCAAGGGTGAGGTCACCCGCGCCTACGGCCTACAGTGGCAGCAGGATTTCGCCGCAGCCCACGGCAAGGCCACCGCCATCTCCGAATGGGGTGTCGCCAGCGACAACGCCGCTCCCTACGTCCAGGCCATGACGAAGTGGATGACCGACCACAACATGGTCTACGAGAACTACTGGGACTCGAACGCCGACTACAGTGGCAAGCTGAGCACAGGCGCAAACGCCACCGCAGGCGCTGCCTACAAGAGCGCCATCAGCAGCCTCCAGAGTGTAACGAGCCCCCCAGCAGCCACAATACCGTCGGTTGCGACCACAGCACCGGCTTCGACGACCACGGCGGCGGTGCAGGGTGACACCTTGGTGCTCAAGGTGTCTGGCGACAACTGGCAGGGTGACCCGCACTTCATCGTGACGGTCGACGGCAAGCAGGTCGGCGGTGTGCTGACCACCTCTGCTTCGCATGCTGCTGGTCAGACCCAGGACATCACCCTGACGGGCAACTTCGGCTCAGGCGCTCACGATGTCGCGGTGAAGTTCATCGACAACGTCGACAACGGCTGGGGCAACGATCGCAACCTCTACGTTCATCAGGTCACGCTCAACGCGCAAACCTATGCGGGTGATACGCCTGCTAACTCAGGCGGATCCAACAGCCTCGGTGTCGCCAATCTCCACAGCAACGGTAGCGCTACCTTCCATACCAATATAATCATGACGAGTGGAACGGGCGGATCGTTAACAGCACCAGCTCCGACGACTACGACGGACACTTGGACGACCACAGCACCGGCATCGGTGACCGCGGCGGACACTTCGACGACCACAGCACCGGCTTCGGTGACCGCGGCGAACATTTCGACGACTACGAGCAAAAGCTTCGCCTTCAACCTCACAGAAGCCCATTTTAGCTTCATCAACGGTCACGATGTGATGACCGAGCCGAACGGCAGCATCATCGACGTCACAGGCATGCATACCCTCACCTTCGCCGACGGCACGGTTACCCAGCACGCTGGTTCAGCGCTCGTCGATGATCTCTACTACGACGTGACAAACCCCGACGTCTGGGCGGCTCATGTCGATCCGACGACCCACTACAACGCGTCGGGTTGGCACGAGGGCCGTGATCCGAACGCAGACTTCTCGA
>NZ_JAKSYQ010000177.1:0-1208 GCF_022829665.1 Methylobacterium sp. E-041
GCCCTGGCGCGAGGTCTGGGCCGTGGCCTGGGCGGTGGCGATCACCTCGCCGGCCCGCTTCGTGATCTGCGCACCCGAATGGGTGATCTCGTCCACCGTCGCCGCCGTCTCCTGCACCGCCGCGAACTGCTCCTCCACCGAGGCCGCCTGCTCCTGCGCCGAGGCGCGGATCTCGGCCGCCGCCGCGTTCAGGTCCGAGGTGGCGGTGCGGTTGGTGCGAGCGAGGTCGGCCAGCCCCGCTACCATCGCATTGAGGGTGCGCTTCAAGCGACCGATTTCATTGTGGCCGCCTTCTCCGAGTGTACCTGTCAGGTCGCCCTCGCCGATATGCTCGACGAAGGTCATTACCCGCCCGAGCGGCCGGACGATCAGCCGGTTGATGGCGATCCCGATCCCGATGCAGATCAGAAGCGTGATCAGGGCCGCGCCCCAGAGCGCGAGGCTCCCGTTGCGCTCGGCCTGCGTGACGCGAGCGGCCTGTGCCGCACGAGTCTGTTCTTCCAGATTGTCGATGGCGACGAGCTTGCTGCGCAGGGTGTCGAAGAACTGCTTGCCCCTGCCTTCGGCCTCGATACGCACCCCATCCGGGCGCGTCGTCGGATCCGCGGCCTGACGTATCGCGGTCTCGCCGATGTCGGTTTGCCAAGCGCGCGCTGCTGTCACGGCATCGGCAAACAGACGCGAACGCTCGGCATCGTTGCCGATCAAGGTGCTCAAATGTATGATCGTCTGGTCCAGGGCCGGCCGCCCCGCGCGGTAGGGCTCCAGGCTGCTCTCGCGCCCGGTGATCAGATAGCCGCGTAGGCCGGTCTCCTGGTTGAGCATGGCGGTGCGGAAGGCATCGAGCCCCCGAACTACTTGTGTCGAGCGGGCGAGGGCGTCGGTCGTATCCTGCAGGTGGTTGCGTGTGGCTAAGATCGCCCCGCTGCTGAGGACCGACACCAGCGCGATGACGCCGATCGCACCTCCAAGCGTGCGGTTGAGGCCAAACGTGTTCGGCATGTTCGAGCGTCCTACGCAGACCTACGACACCATGTGGCAACCGCCATCGCTGGCCCAGTCAGCTAAATTAGATTTCAAATCAAGCTGGTATTGGTTCCTTACGCCAATGGCGGCAATCTGAACGTCAGCAGGGATAGGCTGCAATAGGCCGCCGCCTGCGACCGGCGCATGAGCCGCGGCCAGTTGGGGAGGGGTTCGCGTTGACG
>NZ_JAKSYQ010000239.1:0-72752 GCF_022829665.1 Methylobacterium sp. E-041
AGCGTCATAGATATCTCCAAAAGCTTCGAGACCCGAGGATCGTGTGGTCGCGGGGCCGGGGCCGATCGCGTCACACCTTGTTTTGCGGCCCGCTTTTTGGTGCGGGCTCATCGGGCCCGCTTTTGCGATGCCCCCAGTGCCCGAGCACTGTGTGCGAACCGGTCCACCCGAGCAATGTCGAATCCTCCCCGAAGACCTCGTGCGACGCCGCTGTTGCATCACGGCAACGAATCGAGTGACCTTTAGCCAGCTTGCATACGGATGTAGCGATCTGGCCCGCGCAACCGACCACGGAAGCCGTCGAAACACAGATCCTGCCGGCACTTCGCACATGGATTGTGCGCAATGTCGTCAATTCGATCTGCGGCGTGCTTTCGATCGCGGCTTCGCGCATCGCCCTTCGCCTCCGGCGAATCCTGTCTCGCGGTGCGAAGGAGCGAATACCGACTTCCAGCGCGATAGACATCAAAGCTTTAGAATTCACCGATTATTAAGTTAACTTTATTGAAGAGTAAGAATTGACGACGACAGTCCAAGGCTTCAGGTTCGCGATGGATCAGATGGTGTTGCGTGCAATGATTTCCTCTCACGACATTCGCGAAACGCTCGGTGGAATCGAGTCCCTGTCCGGGCAAGTCGACCGGCTCTCGGACGACGACGATCTGTTCGACAAGGGCCTGTGCTCCTTCGGGTCCGTGCAGCTGATGCTCGCGCTCGAGGAGCGGTTCAACATCGAGTTCCCCGATCATCTCTTGAACCGGGCGTCGTTCGCGACGATCCGCGCGATCCGCAGCACCGTCGCGACGATCGCCCAGCCGGTGGACGCATGAGCGCGCTCGCCAAGCGGGTGCCCCCCGAACCGGTTCTCGCCCCGCCGACCTTCGCGGAGCGCATCCGCCGGGTCGCGCAGGTCGCCGCGCTCCATGCGGACGCCGTCGATCGCGAGGGGCGCTTCCCCGCGGAAGCCGTCGCCGCGCTCCGCGAGGAGCGGCTCCTCGGGATCCAGATCCCGGAGGCGTTCGGCGGCGAGGGGGCCGACATGAGCCGGCTGGCCGAGGCCTGCTTCGGCCTGGGGCAGGCCTGCGCCGCGACCGGGATGGTGTTCGCGATGCACCAGATCAAGGTCGCGAGCCTCGTCACCCATGGCGGGGAGAGCGCCTGGCACCGCGCGCTGATGCAGCGGGTGGCGGAGCGGCAGCTGCTCGTCGCCTCGGCGACCACCGAGGGCGGCATCGGCGGCGACCTGCGCAACAGCCTCTGCGCGGTCGAGGCCGAGGGCGACGCGTTCGCCTTCCGCAAGGACGCCACCGTGATCTCCTACGGCGCCCACGCCGACGTGATCCTCGCCACCGGCCGGCGCCATCCGGACGCCGCCTCCTCCGACCAGGTCCTCGTCGCGCTGACGGCCGACCAGATCACCCTGGAGCGGACCAGCCGCTGGGACACGCTCGGCATGCGCGGCACCTGCAGCGACGGCTTCCTGCTCGCCGCCCGCGACGTGCCGATCGCCCAGATCCTGCCGAAGCCCTTCGCCGAGATCGCGGCCCAGTCGATGCTGGCCTCCTCGCACCTGCTGTGGAGCAGCGTCTGGTTCGGGATCGCGAGCCATGCGGTCGACCGGGCGCGGACCTTCGTCCAGGCCGAGGCCCGCCGCCGGCCGGGCACGGTGCCGCCGGGCGCCCTGCGTCTCGCCGAGGCGACGAGCGCGCTGCAGGCGATGAAGGGGACCATCCAGGGCGGGCTGCGCCACTACGCGGAAGCCCAGGGCGCGCCCGATCTGCTCGGCTCGATCGGCTTCGCGGTGGCCCTGAACAACGTGAAGACCACCGCCTCGACCGCGGCCGTCGCCATCGTCCAGCTGGCGCTGGGGATCGTCGGCATCGCCGGCTACAAGAACGGAACCCCGTTCAGCCTCGGCCGGGCGCTGCGCGACGTGATGTCGGCGCCGCTGATGATCAGCAACGACCGTATCCACAGCAACACCGCCAACCTTCTGCTGGTGCAGAAGGGCAACGGCCAATTCCTGAGCGCGTGATGGACAGCTTGGCCACCCCGACCCTCGCCGCGCCGCTCGAGACGAGCCCGTCCCAGGCGGATGCGGCGGAACCGCGCTCGTTCCTCGACCGCCTGTTCGACCGCGGCCACCTGGTGCGCACCGGGATCGACGGGCTGTACGGGCGCGGCGGCGACTTCGAGAGCGTGGTCGAGGCGCTCGACGCCCTCGTCTCGCGCCTCGGCGCGGCCGACGGCGCCGAGCGGATGCGCTTCCCGCCGGGCATGAGCCGCCCGGCCTTCGAGCGCAGCGGCTACCTCAAGGGCTTCCCCAACCTCGCCGGCAGCGTGCACAGCTTCTGCGGCGACGAGGCCGCCCACGCGCGCCTCCTCGCCTGCGTCGAGGCGGGGCGGGACTGGACCCAGGACCAGGCCTGCACCGACATCGTGCTGACGCCGGCCGCCTGCTACCCGCTCTACCCGGTCGCCGCCGCGCGCGGTCCCCTGCCGGCCGGCGGCCTGCTGTTCGACCTGCAATCCTACTGCTTCCGCCACGAGCCCTCGGTCGAGCCGACCCGGATGCAGATGTTCCGCATGCGCGAGTACGTGCGCATGGGCAGCCCCGAGCAGGTGCTGGCCTTCCGCGAGGTCTGGCTGGAGCGCGGCACCGCGATGATGCGCGCCCTCGGCCTGCCCCTGGCGGTCGACCCGGCCAACGACCCGTTCTTCGGCCGCGCCGGGCGGATGCTCGCCAACAACCAGCGCATGCAGGGGCTCAAGTTCGAGCTCAACGTGCCGGTCAACAGCGAGGCCCCACCGACCGCCTGCCTGAGCTTCAACTACCACCAGGACCACTTCGGCAGCACCTGGGAGATCGGCCAGGCGGACGGCGCCGTCGCCCACACCGCCTGCGTCGGGTTCGGCCTGGAGCGGATCACGCTCGCGCTGCTGCGCCACCACGGCCTCGACCTCGCCGCCTGGCCGGCGGACGTGCGCACGCAGCTCTGGGGCTAGGACGGTGCCGGCCGCCCTCGCCCTCGCCCGTGCCCCGGACGCCGCCCCCGAGCCGGCGCCCCACCCGCTCCACGCCCCGGCCCGCGCCTGGCCGGAGACGAACTGCTACGTCGACCTCTGGATCGAGCTGCTGCACGCCCGCGGGCTCGAACCGGAGGGGATGCTCGGCTTCACCCTGCGCCAGGATTTCGAGGGTGACCAGTTCACCTTCTTCAAGCCGGCGATGGCCGACATCGAGGCGCTCTACGGCCTGCGCCTGGAGGAGCTCGCCGTCTACGACGGGCTCGAGCGCCACGCGAGCGTCCAGGTCGCCCGCGGCTGCCCGGTGCTCGTCGAGGTCGACGCGATCCACCTGCCCGACACCGCCGGCACCACCTACGGGCGCGAGCACGCCAAGACGACGATCGCGATCCTCGGGCTCGACCCGCGGCGGCGCACCCTCGACTACCTGCACAATGCCGGCCGCTTCCAGCTCGCCGCCGACGACTACGACGGCATCTTCGCGCCTGCCCTGCTGGCGCCCTACGCCGAGTTCGTGAAGGTGGTCGCCCCGCCCCTGCCGCCCCGCGCGCTGCGGGCGGCGGCCCGCACGCTGCTGTGCGGGCATCGCACCCGCGCCCCGCGGACGAACCCCGTGCGCGCCTTCCAGGCGGCGCTGGAGCAGACCGGCGAGGCCCTCGTGCTGCGGCCGCTCTCGGTCTTCCACCGCTACGCCTTCAACACCACACGCCAGCTCGGGGCCAACTTCGAGCTTCTCGGCAGCCACCTCGCCTGGCTCGACGCCGCGGGGCTGGCCGATCTCGCCACCGCGGCGGAGGCGGCGACGCGGCTGGCACAGGAGACCAAGGCGTTCCAGTTCCAGCTCGCCCGCGCCTTCGGCCGGCGCAACGCCGCGCCGCTGGCGGCCGCGCTCGAGCGCCCCGCCGCGAGCTACGACGCGGTCTTCTCCGCCCTCGACCGCGCCCTGCGCTGAGGGACGGCGCCGTGGCCCGCCTCCACGCCGTCGACGGCATCCCGGCCCGCACGATCGAAGGGCCGTGGTCCCTCGTGGTGACGGCGCCCGGTGCCTGCGCCGGGCCGGGCGAGGCGGCGAGCCTGCCGGGCTGGATCCCGGCGGAGGTCCCCGGCACCGCGGCCGCCGCGCTCCGTGCGGCCGGCCTCTGGTCGGAGGCCGAGCCGACGCCGCTCCACGGGGCGGACGTCTGGTACCGCACCGCGCTGACCCTGCAGGGCCGCGAATCCCTCCGCTTCGAGGGGCTGGCGACGCTCGCCGAGATCTGGGTCGACGGCGTGCTCCGCCTCGAGACGCGCTCGATGTTCCTCGCCCACGCCATCGCGGTCGAGGGGACGGGCACGGTCGAGCTCGCCCTGTGCTTCCGCGCCCTGCAGGCCGAGCTCGCCCGGCCCAACCGGCGCGGGCGCTGGCGCCCTCGCCTGGCGACGCCCGGAGCGCTGCGCCACGTCCGCACCAGCCTGCTCGGCTTCATGCCCGGCTGGTGCCCGCCGATCGACACGGTCGGCCCGTACCGGCCCGTCACCCGGACCGCGATCGGTCCCGGGCGTCCGCACGTGCTGTCGGTCGACCTGCGCGCCGCGCTCGACGGCGGCACCGGCCGCCTGCGCCTCCGCCTCGCCCTCGCCGATGCCGGAGGCTCCCGGCTGACGCTCCGCTGCGCCGGGGCAGAGGCGGTGATCGAGGCCGACGCGGCGGGCGGCTTCGCCGGCGAGGTGCTGATTCCCGAGGTCGCCTTGTGGTGGCCGCACACCCACGGCGAGCCGCGGCTCCACGCGGTCGAGGCCGAGATCGACGGCCATGTGCTGGCGCTCGGTCGCGTCGGCTTCCGCACGATCGCGCTGGAACGGCCGTTCGCCGAGGGCCTGAGCCTGACGATCAACGGCGTGCCGGTGTTCTGCCGCGGCGCGTGCTGGACGCCGGCCGACCTCGTCGGCCATTCGGCCGAGGCGTGCCGCCCGCTGCTGGCGCTCGCGCACGAGGCCGGCATGAACATGCTGCGGGTCTCCGGCATCACGCTCTACGAATCCGACGCCTTCCACGACCTGTGCGACGAGCTCGGCATCCTGGTCTTCCAGGACCTGATGCTCGCCAACTTCGACTATCCCGTCGACGATCCGGCCTTTCGGGAGCTGCTGCTCGCCGAGATCGACGGCTTCCTCGACCGCACCCAGGCCTCGCCCTCGCTCTGCGTCCTGTGCGGCGGCAGCGAGGTCGCGCAGCAGGCGGCGATGCTCGGGTTCCCCCGAGACGCCTGGACCAGGGGCCTCGCCGAGGACGTCCTCGCCGCCCGCGTCGCCCGCCTGCGGCCGGACCTCGTGGTGGTGCCGAACTCGCCCTTCGGCGGGGACCTGCCGTTCTCGACCGAGGCCGGGCTCGCCCACTATTACGGCGTCGGCGCCTACCGCCGGCCGCTGGAGGATGCGCGCCGCGCCGAGGTCGGCTTCGCCTCGGAATGCCTGGCCTTCGCCAACGTGCCCGAGGACGCGACGCTGCGGGAGGCTGACCTCCTGGACCCCGCCGGCCCGGCCTGGGCCGCGGCGATCCCGCGCGACCGCGGCGCGGATTGGGATTTCGAGCAGGTCCGCGACCACTATCTCCGGACGCTGTTCGGGCTCGACCCCGAGACCCTGCGTCGCGACGACCCGGACCGCTACCGCGCGCTCGCCCGCGCGACGAGCGCCGAGGTGATGGAGGCGGTGTTCGGCGAGTGGCGCCGGGCGCGCTCGCCCACCGCCGGCGGGCTCGTGTGGAACTTCCGCGACCTCGCCCCCGGGCTCGGATGGGGCGTCGTCGATGCGGCCGGCCGCCCGAAATCGGCGTGGTACGCCCTCAAGCGCGCCTTCCGGCCCATCCAGCTGACGATCTCGGACGAGGGCCTGAACGGCCTGCACCTCCACGTCCACAACGACGCGGCCACGCCGCTGTCCGCAACGTTGCGGCTCGTCTTCAGCGATGCCGAGGGGCGCGTGGTGCAGCAGGCCGAGCGCGCGATCGCGTGCGATCCGCGCAGCTCGGGAACCTGGTCGAGCGCGACGCTGCTCGGGCGGTTCTTCGATGCCACCGGAAGCTACCGCTTCGGCCCCCCCGCGCACAGCCTCGCCCATGCGAGCCTGATCGGCCCGGACCGCGACGGCGTCCTCGCCGAGAGCTTCCACTTCCCGCAAGGGCGCGATCCGGCACCGCGCCCGATCGGGCTCGCCGCCGCGATCGAGGCCGGCGCGGCCGGTCCCGTCCTCCGGGTCGCGGCGGACCGCTTCGCGCTCTGCGTGCGGATCGAGACCGAGACGGACGCGCGTCCCGCCGACGACGGCTTCCATCTCGCGCCCGGCACGCGGCGGCGCATCGCCCTCGTCGGGGACGGCCGTCCGCGCGGGATCGTCCGGGCCGTCAACACAAACGAGATCGTGAGGTTCTAAAACCTTGATGATGCACGCTCCCTTGCCGCAGCGCCTGTCGCCCCTCGAAGCGGAACCGGTCGTGATCGACGGCCTGTTCGGATGGTTCAGCCCGGGCATCGGCCGGCGCGGCGTGATCCTGTGCGGTGCGACCGGCTTCGAGCAGCTCTCGGCGCATCGCCCGTGGCGGGCACTGGCCGGACGGATCGCCGCCACCGGCTGCGCGACCCTGCGCTTCGACTATCCGGGCGAGGGCGATTCGGCGGATGCGGGCGCCGGGACGCTGGCGGCGTGGCGCGATGCGGTCCGCAGGGCGGTGCGCTTCCTGCGCGAGGAACCGGGGGTGACGGAGGTCGTCCTCGTCGGCCTGCGGCTCGGGGCGACGCTGGCGGCGCTCGTGGCCGAGGAGGGCGGCGTCGACCGGCTCGTGCTGATGGCGCCGTGCCGGACCGGGCGCGGGTACCTGCGCGAGATGAAGCTGCGGGCCCCGGCGGTGAACCAGCTGTCGGACGGCACCGCGCCGGCCGAGATGCCCGGTCGCCTCTCGGTCGGCGGCTTTCCGATCGGCCCGGAGCTCGCGGCCGACCTTGCGCGGATCGACCTCGCTTCGGCGACGGTCCGGCCGGCGCCCGAGATCCTGATCCTCGGCGCGGAGACCGACGCCCTCGCCAAGCGCTACGCCGCGCTCGGCGCCGCGGTGACGGCGGGCGCCCTGCCCGGCCTCGCCCAGCTCGTCGGCAACCCTTTGTTCTCGGAGGCACCCGAGGCGGCCTTCGCCGAGGTGGTCGCCTTCGCGACCGCAGGCGCCCTGCCCCGGCCGAATTCGGCGCGCGCCGTCGCGGCGCCCGCCCATCTTGCCGGAGACGGCTGGCGGGAGGAGGCGGCCCGGTTCGGGCCGGGGCTGTTCGGCATCCACGCCCGGCCGACCGGCCCGTCGACGGGGGCGCCGACGGTCCTGTTCATCGCCGCCGGCCTCAGCGCGCATTCCGGCTGGGGCCGGCAGGCGACGCGGATGGCCCGCGTTCTCGCGGCCGAGGGCGTGCCGTCGCTGCGGATGGATCTGGCCGGGGTCGGCGACAGCGCGGATCGGCCGGGCGGTGCCTCGCCGATGTTCTCGGCCGACACCCTCGACGATTTCCGTCACGCCCTGGACCACCTCGAGGCGCAGGGCGCGAGCCGGGTCGTCCTCGTCGGCAATTGCAGCGGCGCCTACGCGGCGTTCCAGGCGGCGTGGCGCGACCGCCGGGTCGCGGGCGCGCTGCTGGCCAACCTCTACTGCTTCGACTGGCACCCGGACGACGACGTCGACGCCGTCGTGCGCCGGACGGTGGGAAGCGCCGCGACCTATGCCGCCCTGCTCCGGCGCGGCAGCACGTGGCGCCGCCTGCTCAAGGGCGAGGTCGGCGTCCGGGCGATCGGCAGCGTGCTCCTGCGCCGCGGCCTGTGCATGGCCGAACGCCGGTGGAAGGCGCTGTTCCGTCCGGCGCCCGAGGGCGGCAGCGTCGCGCGCCGGATCGCGGCGATGCGCCGGCGCGGCGCGCCTCTGCGCCTCGTCTACGCGGTCGGCGATCCCGGGATCCCCGCCCTGCGCAGGCATGTCGGCCGCACGCCGGAGCGGGCCGCCCGGCGCCTCGGCGCGCCGGTCGCGATCATCGCGGGCACCAACCACAACCTCGCGACGCCCGCCGCGCAGGCCGAGCTGGCCACGATCCTGCGGGACCTCGTCGCCACCGTCGTCGCGAGTCGCCCCTGACGCCCCGCCGGCTGCGCGGCCGCGGGGGCGGCGAGACAACGCAGGCGAGGGGCTTCACAGGGCGGGTCCCACCGCCTACCTTCGGAGTCCCAGCAACGAACGAAAGGAGGTGATCCAGTGTCTCATTGTCATCAGCCGCTGTCTTCGGCTTACCGGACCTGGACCGTCGCCTCCGGCGCCTCCTTCTAAGGGCGCTCGAGCCGCACACTCGGGACAGTTTCGGCCGGACCGCGGTTCGGCAATGGAAGGGCCGCCCTCACGGGCGGCCCTTCGGCTTTTCGGGGGCACGGCGATCGCGTCGCCGTGCCGATGCGAAGCTGGTTCAGCGCTTCTGGAACAGCGGCTGCGCCAGCGCCTCGGTGCGGGCGCGCCAGAGGTCGCGCTCCTCGCGCATCGCGTCGAGCTCGTCGCGGATCTGATCGCGCTCCGCCCGGAAGTGATCGCGCTCGGCGCGGATTTCCTGGAGGGCGTTCATCTCGATCTGCACGTGGTTGCGCAACTCGCGGATCTCCTGGGCGAGCAGGGTCTGCAGCTCGCCGTGGCGGTCGGCCTCGAGCCGAAGCTTGGCCTTCAGCATCAGGTTCTCGGCCATCAGCTCCGAGACGTCCTCGGCGTCCGAGTTCGAGCGCGGGGCCTCGGCCGGCTGCTGCACGATCCGGGGCGACCAGGCCTGCTCGGCGGCGCGGGCCTCGGGGCGCGGCGCCGGGCGCGCCTCGGAATGGCGCGCCTCGACTTGGGGCTGTGCCGGGGCCTGGGCGGCGGGCGCCTGGGCCTTCATGGCGGCGAGCCAGTCGCGCAGCGGGCCCGGGGCCGGGCGTCCGCCGGACTCGTAGGGTGGCAGGTTGCGGGCGGGGTCCGACATCGGCATGTCCTCAACGATCGAGGCCATTCAGCGCCGAACATGCTTAACGATCGGTAAAGGTTAACGCCGTCTCGCCGTCCGATCACGGGAATGTGGGCCGAATCCCGCCCTGCCCCTCAGCCCGCGCCCTTCTCGATCTCCTGGTCGCTCTCCTGGTCGACGTTCTGCTCGCGCTCGTCGAAGGTGTAGCCTTCGAGCCAGTCCGCGCTGTCCTGCGAGCCGGCCGGGTAGGGGTCGGCCGAGAGCGGCGCGCCCTGCTTCTTGGCCGCCCTGCCCTCTTCCACGATCTTGGCCGATACGTATGCCATGCGGGTCTCCTCCTTGGCGCCTTGGTCTTCCGAAGGTGGGAGGACCGTGCGAAAAGGCGAGCCCGGCCGTCGGCGGGGACGACGGACCGCTGCAGATCCGTCGCGAAATTGACTTTTCGCGTGAGCTTCCGTATCGCCCGGCGCATCCGACGTTCTTCGTCGACTCCGAAGCCGACCGGTCCACCGAGACCGGAGGTCAACGCCCGACAGCGCGTCCGCGCCCTCGGGCGTGCTCGGCGTTGGCGGCAGCGTCCTCACGAAGGCCGTCCTTGACCCACGCCATGACCCCATCCGCCGCCCTGCGCATCGAGGATGCCGTGAACGAGGTCTGCCCCTGGTCGGGCAAGCCGATCGCGGCCGATTCGCTGACGCTGTACAACGGCGCCGTGGTTGGCTTCTGCAATCCAGACTGCCGGGACAAGTTCGCCCGCGCGGTCGGCGCCTTCGAGGATGCGTTCCAGGCGCGTCGCGCCGCCGCGTCTGGGCTGGACCAGTAGCGCCATGTTCGAGGGCCTTTCCGACCGCCTGTCCGGCATCCTCTCCGGCCTCACCCGCCGGGGTGTGCTGACCGAGGCCGACGTCACCGCCGCGATGCGCGAGGTCCGCCGCGCCCTGCTCGAGGCTGACGTGGCGCTCGAGGTGGTGCGCGGCTTCACCGACGCGGTGCGCGAGAAGGCCGTCGGCGCCGTCGTGCTGAAGTCGGTGACGCCCGGCCAGATGGTCGTGAAGATCGTCAACGACGAGCTCGTGGCGATGCTCGGCACCGACGCCGCGGTGATCGACCTGAACGCGCCCGCCCCCGTGCCGATCCTGATGGTCGGACTGCAGGGCTCGGGCAAGACCACCACGACGGCCAAGATCGCCCGCCGCCTGTCGGACCGCGAGAAGCGCAAGGTGCTGCTCGCCTCGCTCGACACCCGCCGTCCGGCGGCGATGGAGCAGCTCGCCGTCCTCGCTGGCCAGGTCGGCGTCGCCTGCCTGCCGATCGTCGCCGGCCAGTCGGCGGTGCAGATCGCCAAGCGCGCGATGGATGCCGCCCGGCTCGGCGGCTTCGACGTGGTGATGCTCGACACCGCCGGCCGCACCACGGTCGACGAGGCCCTGATGCAGGAAGCCGCCGAGGTGAAGGCGGCGACGAAACCCCACGAGGTCCTGCTCGTCGCCGACGCGCTCACCGGCCAGGACGCGGTCAACACCGCCCGCGCCTTCGACCAGCGCCTCGGCGTCACCGGCATCGTGCTCACCCGCATGGACGGCGATTCGCGCGGCGGTGCGGCGCTCTCGATGCGCGCCGTCACCGGCAAGCCGATCAAGCTCGTCGGCACCGGCGAGAAGGTCGACGCGCTGGAGGAGTTCCACCCCTCCCGCGTCGCCAACCGCATCCTCGGCATGGGCGACATCGTCTCGCTCGTCGAGAAGGCGGCCGAGACCATCGACCACGAGCAGGCGCTCCGCACCGCGGAGAAGATGCGCAAGGGCAAGTTCGACCTCGACGACCTGTCGATGCAGCTCGCCCAGATGGAGAAGATGGGCGGCATCGGCGGCCTGATGGGCATGCTGCCCGGCATGGGCGCGATGAAGAAGCAGGTCGAGGGCGCCAACCTCGACGAGAAGATGTTCAAGCGCCAGCGCGCGATCATCTCCTCGATGACGGCGCAGGAGCGCAAGAACCCCGATCTCCTCAAGAACTCCCGCAAGAAGCGCATCGCGGCCGGCTCGGGCACCAAGGTCGAGGAGCTGAACAAGCTCCTGAAGATGCACCGGACCATGGCCGACATGATGAAGGCGATGGGCTCAGGCAAGCGCGGCATCGGCCAGGCGCTGGGCTCGATGTTCGGCCTCGGCGGCGGCGGGATGCCGGGCGGCATGGGCGGGATGCCCGGGCTTCCCCCGGGGATGCCCGAGCCGACGCCGGAGCAGATCGAGGCGATGCAGAAGCAGTTCGGCGGCAAGCTGCCGCCGATGCCCCCCGGCCTCGGGGGCGGCGGCAAGATGCCAGGCCTTCCGGGTCTCGGCGCGCCGAAGATGCCGGGCCTCGGCGGCTTCCCGTTCGGGAAGAAGAAGTAGGGCGAATGGGGAGTAGCGAATAGCGAACGGGGCTTTCGGCCATCTGTTCGCTACTCACTACCCACGATTCGCCGATCGATCGAAGCAAATCAGGAGCTGAAGACATGTCCCTCAAGATCCGCCTCACCCGTGGCGGCGCCAAGAAGCGCCCGTACTACCGCATCGTCGTCGCCGACGCCCGCGCGCCCCGCGACGGCCGCTTCATCGAGAAGGTCGGCGCCTACGACCCGATGAAGGCCAAGGACGACCCGGCCCGCATCGTGCTCGAGGCCGAGAAGATCACGGCGTGGCTCGCCAAGGGCGCGCAGCCGACCGACCGCGTCCTGCGCTTCCTCGACGCCGCCGGCCTCGCCAAGCGCCCCACCCGCAACAACCCGCAGAAGGCCGAGCCGGGCGAGAAGGCCAAGGAGCGCGCCGCCAAGCGCGCCGAGAAGGCCGCCAAGCCCGCCGAGGACGCGGCCGCTTAAGGAGCGCCAGCATGCGTCGTCCCGCAGGCCCATCCCGCGGCGACGGCGCGCGCCGCGGCGCCATCGCGCCCGGCACTCAGACCTCGCCGCGGCCCACGCCCGCGGCGAAGCCGGCTCCCGCCGCGATCGATCCGAGCCTCGTCGTGATGGGCGAGTTCGGGCGGGCGCAGGGGCTGAACGGCGAGATCCGCCTGAAATCCTATACCGGCGACCCGCAGGCGATCGCCGGCTACGGCCCCCTCGTCGCGGCCGACGGCCGGACGTTCGAGCTGACGAGCGTGCGCCCGGCGCCCGGCTCCTCGCCCGACCTGCTGATCGCGCGGGTGCGCGGCGTCTCCGACCGGACCGGCGCGGAGGCGCTGAACCGGACCCTCCTCCACGTCCCCCGCGAGCGCCTCGGCGACCCCGATGAGGACGAGGTCTTCACCGCCGACCTCGTCGGGCTGCCGGCGATCGATGCCGCCGGCACCGTGCTCGGCACCATCGTCGCCGTGCCGAACTACGGCGGCGGCGATCTCCTCGAGATCAAGCCCGCGCAGGGTGGCGCCACCGCGCTGCTGCCCTTCACCAAGGCCTTCGTTCCCGAGCTCGACGTGGCGGCCGGGCGCGTCGTCGTCGCTCCACCGGAGGATTTCTTCGCGCCGCCCGGCCCGAAGCCCGCGGACGATCCGGGCTGAGCGGAGCCTCGGCGTGCCCGGCGGCGATCCGCCCTACGCTTCCATCAATCCGCTGAGCGGCGCCGTGACCGTGCAGGTGACGCCGGTTTCCGGGTAGGCCAGCGCCACCGCGCCGCCGATCGCGCCGACGAGGCCGCGCTCGATCAGCCGGGTGCCGAAACCCTTGCGGCGCGGCTCGATCACCGGCGGACCGCCCTGCTCGCGCCAGAGCAGGTGGATCGCCGCGCCGGGCCCCTCGCCCGCGACGTGCCAGCCCAGGGCCACGCTGCCGCCCGGCACCGAGAGCGCGCCGTACTTGACCGCGTTGGTGGCGAGCTCGTGCGCCATCAGCGCCAGCGACAGCGCCGCCTTCGGGCCGACCGCGAGGTCGGGGCCGGACAGCCGGAACCGCTGCGGCCCGCCGTCGTCGTGGATGCTCAGCGCGCCGCTGAGCACCGCCTCCATCCCGGCGCTCTCGCTCTCGCCGGAGAGCAGGATGTCGTGCGCCTTGCCCATGGCCACGAGACGGGCCGACAGGGCCTCGCGCGCCGCGTCCAGATCGGTGACGTTGCGCAGGGTCTGCGTCGCGATCGCCTGGACCAGCGCCAGCGTGTTCTTCAGGCGATGGCCGAGCTCGTGGTGGAGGATGTCCTGCTGCGCCGCGGCGCGCTTGCGGTCCTCGATGTCGCTGATCGCCACCACGGCGCCGATCGTGGCGCCGGACGGGTCCTTCACCGCCTCGCCGACGATCTCGATCCAGCGGCGCGACCCGTCCGGCCGCTGGTAGTGCGCTTCCAGCTCGGCGTGGTCGACCTCGCCCGCGGTGAGGCGGGCGAGCGGGTAGTCCTCCGGCGCCACCGGCGCCCCGTCCGAGCGGAAGGCGCGGTAGGCGCCGTAGCCGGCACGGTCTTCGGCGTAGAGGGTGGCGTGGCCGAGGATGCGCTCCAGGCGCGAGTTGCCGAACACGATCCGGCCGCTCGGGGCCTCGGCCAGCAGGATGCCCACCGGCATGGTCTGGAGCACGGTGTCGAGCTGCGCCTGGTTCTGGCGCAGGCGGCGCTCGGTCTCGTTGCGCCGGGTGATGTCGAGCATCGCCCCGATCATCCGCACCGCCCGGCCCGCGCCGTCGCGGATGATGTAGCCGCGGTCGATCACCGCGGCGTAGCTGCCGTCGCCCCGCCGGAAGCGGTACTCGTCGGTCCAGGTCTCGGTCGCGCCGTCGATCGCCGCATGGATGCTGTGGGCGATCCGGTCGCGGTCCTCCGGATGGATCTGGGCGAGCCACCAGGCGCCCTGCGGCGCGACGTCGGCGAGGTCATGGCCGTGGGCCAGCATCAGCGCCTCGTTCCACCGGACCTGGTCCGCGACGAGGTCCCAGTCCCAGATCGCGTCGGTGGTGGCCCGCGCCGCCAGGCGATAGCGCTCCTCGGTCGCCTTCAGGGCGAGGTCGGCGGATTTGTGCTCGGTGATGTCGCGGACGGTGCCGATGAAGCGGACCGCAACGCCGTCCTCGAGGATCGCCCGCCCGCGGGCGGCGATCCAGCGCTGCGCGCCGGTGTCGGCCGCGATCACCCGGTAGTCGATGTCGAGCGCGCCGGTGCCGGCCGGGTCCATGGCCGCCCGGACCGCCGCGTCCGCGCGCTCCCGGTCGTCGGGGTGCAGGCCGCCGAGATAGGTCTCGGCGTAGGTGACCGGGCCGCGGGCCGGCACGCCGAACAGGGCGCGCACCCGCGCGTCCCAGCGCAGCTCGCCGCTCGCGAGGTCGAAGTCGAAGATGCCGATGCCGGTGGCTTCGACCGCGAGCCGCAGCTGCTCCTCGGCCAGCGCGCGGGCGGCGAGCGCCTGCTCGCGGTTCTCGATCGCCCGGCGCAGCTCGAGCTGGACCATCACCTGGCGCGCGAGGGCGGCGAGCGTCGCCATCTGCCGGTCGGTCAGCCCTTCGGGGCGCGGGACGGAGTCGATGACGCAGAGCGTGCCGAGGGCGAAACCCTCCTGCGTGTGCAGCGGCGCGCCGGCATAGAACCGGATCTGCGGATCGCCCGTGACCAGGGCGTTGTCGCGGGTCCGCGGATCGCGGGTCAGGTCGGGGATGACCAGGATGCCGTCCCGGCCCAGCGCGTGCGCGCAGACCGATTGCGACAGCGGCGTCTCGCACGGGTCGAAGCCGATGCGGGCCTTGAACCATTGCCGGTCCTTGGCGACGAAGCTGACGAGCGCGGTCGGGGTCTTGCAGGCCTGCGAGGCCAGCAGGACGATGTCCTCGAAGCCGGCCTCGGCGGGCGTGTCGAGGATGTCGTAGGTGTCGAGGGCGGCGAGACGCGCGTCGTCCAGCGGGTCGTCCGGCGTCGGTGCGGCGGTCATGGCGCTCAGGCCGCCCTTCCCTGCGAGGGCTGGCCGGCCGCGGACCCGCCGGCCGCGGCCGGGTCGACGGCCACCAGCGTGCCGTCGTCGCGATAGACCGCGCCGAGCACCTCCTCGAAATGACGGCGCACCCGGTCGTGGCACTCGCAGGCCGCCCGCTCCAGGGCCGCCCGGTCGCGGATGGCGATGCGGCCGCGCGACACCGCGATCATCCCGCGGTCGTGCAGGCCGCGCAGGACGCCGGACAGGTAGGTGCGGCGGACGCCGAGCATCTCGGCGAGCACGTCCTGGGTGATCGGCAGCACGTCGGTCGAGAGCCGGTCGTGCAGGGTCAGCAGCCACTTGGCGGCGCGCTGCTCGATCGGGTGCAGGGCGTTGCAGGCCACCGATTGCAGGAGCTGGGCGATCAGGCAGTCGGAGTAGCGCGTGAACAGGTTGCGCAGCGTGCTCGACGCGTGCTTGGCCGCCTGAAGGCGCCCCGCCTCCACGCGCAGCCCCGGGCCGCCGATCTGGACCACGGCGCGGCTGAAGGCCGGCAGGTAGCCCTGGCTGACCACGCCGCCGACCGCGCCCTCCCAGCCGACCGTCGCGGTCTCGGTCATGCGGCCGTCGAGCATGGTGATCGCCAGGGTGACCACGGTGTGGTCGCACGGGAAGGTGACGTGCGAGACCGGATCGCCCGATTCGAACACGATGTCGCCGCGCGCGAACTCGGCCGGCTCGGCGTAGGGCGCGATCAGCGCCCGGTCGGCGGGCTGGAGGGCGCGCAGCAGGAGGTTCCTGCCGAAGGACGTGGCGGCGGTGACGGCCATGGCGGGGCGGTTCGTTTCCCAGGTGCAACAAGGCCATAGCGCAGCGCGAGGCCGCCGTCTGTTCACAAGTCGAAGTTCGCGCAAGTTTTCGATGACGGACGGGCCGGCATCGGCATCCGCTTGATTCCGGGGCGCCGCCGGCCATGTGATCACGGCATGAAACGGCGAAGCCTGCTCACGGCCGCGAGCGCGGCCACGGTGATGACCCTGGGCGGCGTCGGCTACGCCGTGCACAGGCGCGGGCGCAACCCGTACTACCGCGGGCCGGAAAGCGACCACTTCGACGGGGTGCGGTTCTTCGCGCCCGGCCAGGTCGCCGACAAGGCCCTGGCCGACATCCTCCGCTGGAAGGCCGAGCGCGGCGGAACGGCGTGGCCCAAGGCCTATCCGAGCCCCTTCCCGGCCGACCGTCCGCCGGAGCGCGTCACGGGCCTGCGCATCGTGCTGATCGGGCATGCCAGCTACCTGGTGCAGGTCGCCGGCCGCAACATCCTGATCGACCCGGTCTTCGCCACGCGCGCGAGCCCGACGCGCTTCGCGGGCCCGAAGCGGGTCAACCCCCCCGGCATCGCCATGGCCGACCTGCCGCCGATCGACGCCGTGCTGATCACCCACAACCACTACGACCATCTCGACGGGCCGAGCCTCGCGCGGATCTGGCAGGCGCACCAGCCGCTGGTCGTCGCGCCGCTCGGCAACGACACGATCCTGCGCGGCTACGACGACACGATGCATGTCGAGACCGCCGACTGGGGCGGCTCGGTCGATCTCGGCGACGGGGTGGCCGTCCACCTGACGCCGGCCTACCACTGGTCGGCCCGCGGGCTGAACGACCGGCGCATGGCCCTGTGGTGCGCCTTCGTGCTGACCACGCCCTGGGGCGTCCACTACCATGTCGGCGATACCGGCTTCGGCGACGGCGCGATCTTCCGGGACGTGCGTGCCCGCTTCGGGCCGCCGCGGCTGGCGACCCTGCCGATCGGCGCCTACGAGCCGCGCTGGTTCATGCAGGCGCAGCACATGAACCCGGCCGACGCGGTCGCCGCCCTCGACCTGCTCGGGGCGACCCAGGCGCTCGGCCACCATTGGGGCACCTTCCGGCTCACCGACGAGGGCATCGCGCAGCCGGCCGAGGCGTTGGACGCGGCGATGGACCAGGCCGGGCAGCCGCGCGCGCGCTTCCTCGCGTTGCGGCCGGGGCAGGTGTGGAAAGGCTGACCGCGGACGAACCACCCGCGTCGGTCACGGTGGAGACGCACTCCCGATCGTTCGTCAGGCGGTCCGCTCTGTCGCGCTCGCCTTCCGGCCACCGGCGGTGATGCCGGCGGAGGTCGCGATGACGCAGCCGATCGCCAGCCATTGCAGCAGGGACAGGCGCTCGCCGAGCAGGATCAACGCCGCGAGCGCCGCGACCGCCGGCTCCAGGCTCATCATCACCCCGAAGGCCTGCCGCGTCAGCCGGCGCAGGGCCACCATCTCCAGCGAGTACGGCAGCGCGCTCGACAGCACCGCGATCCCGAAGCCGAGCGCCAGCGTCTCGGGATCGAGCAGGGTCGCGCCGGAGCTCGCCAAGCCGAACGGCGCTACCACGATGGCCGCCGCGAGCATGCCGAGCGACACCGCCTGCCCGCCGTCGACCCGGCCCGCGCGCTGCCCGAACACGATATAGAGCGCCCAGGCTAAAGCCGCGACGAGGGCGTAGGCCACACCCGCCGGGTCCAGGCCGCCGGCCTCGCGCATCGGCAGCAGCAACCCGAGCCCGAGCACCGCGAGGCCGATCCAGGCGAAGTCGGCGGTTCGGCGCGAGGCCGAGAGCGCGACCGCGAGCGGCCCGAGGAACTCGATCGCCACCGCGGGCCCGAGCGGGATCGTGCGAAGCGCCAGGTAGAAGGTGAGGTTCATCATCCCGAGCGCGGCGCCGTAGAGCGCGATGATCCCGGCCTCGCGTAAGCTCAGGCTCCGCCGCCACGGCCGCCACACCGCGAGCAGGATCAGGCTCGAGAAGCCGACGCGCAGGCTCGACACGCCGGCCGCGCCGACGATCGGGAACAGGCTTTTGGCCAGGGCCGCTCCGCTCTGGAGCGAGACCATGCCGGCGACGAGCGCAACGACGGGCAGGAGCGTTGCCGACGCGCCCGGCCGTTCGAGGCCGCGCACGGCGCTACAGGATGAACCGGCTGAGGTCGGCGTTGGCTGCCAGGCTCTCGACCCGGTCGCGGACATAGGCCGCGTCGATCGCCACCGTCTCGCCCGAGCGGTCGGTGGCGGTGAACGAGACCTCGTCGATGACGCGCTCGAGCACGGTCGAGAGACGCCGCGCGCCGATGTTTTCGACCGAGCCGTTCACCTCCACCGCGACGCGGGCCAGCGCGTCCACCGCGTCGTCCGAGAAGGCCAGCGTCACGCCTTCCGTCTGCATCAGCGCCACCGTCTGCTTGAGCAGGCTCGCCTCGGTGGAGGTCAGGATCTGCTTGAAGTCCTCGACGGTGAGCGGCTGCAGCTCGACGCGGATCGGCAGGCGTCCCTGCAGCTCCGGCAGCAGGTCGGCGGGCTTCGAGACGTGGAAGGCGCCCGAGGCGATGAACAGCACGTGGTCGGTCTTCACCGGCCCGTGCTTCGTCGTCACCGTCGTGCCCTCGATCAGCGGCAGCAGGTCGCGCTGCACGCCCTCGCGGGAGACGTCGGCCGAGGACCGCCCCTCGCGGGCGCAGATCTTGTCGATCTCGTCGAGGAAGACGATGCCGTTGTCCTCGACCTCGCGGATCGCCTCGCGGATCAGCGCGTCGTCGTCGACGAGCTTGTCGGATTCCTCGGCGAGCAGGGGCGCGTAGGCGTCGCGCACGCTCATCCGGCGCGGCTTGCCCTTGGCGGCGCCGAACGCCTTGCCGAACATGTCGCCGAGGTTGACCGCGCCCATGGAGGCGCCCGGCATCCCGGGGATCTCGAACATCGGCAGGCCGGAGGACGGATTGCCGGCGAGCTCGATCTCGACCTCCTTGTCGTCGAGCTGGCTGTCCCGCAGCTTCTTGCGGAAGCTGTCGCGCGTCGACTGGCTCGCGGTCGGGCCGACCAGGGCGTCGAGGATGCGGTTCTCGGCCGCCGCCTCCGCCTTGGCCTTGACCGCCTTGCGCTTCTCCTCGCGCACGAGCCCGATCGCCACCTCGACGAGGTCGCGCACGATCTGCTCGACGTCGCGGCCGACATAGCCGACCTCGGTGAACTTGGTCGCCTCGATCTTGAGGAACGGCGCGCCGGCGAGCCGCGCGAGCCGGCGGGCGATCTCGGTCTTGCCGCAGCCGGTCGGGCCGATCATCAGGATGTTCTTCGGCGCAACCTCCTCGCGCAGCGGCCCGGTGAGCTGCTGCCGGCGCCAGCGGTTGCGCAGCGCGATGGCGACGGCGCGCTTGGCGTCGTGCTGGCCGACGATGAAGCGGTCGAGTTCCGAGACGATCTCGCGGGGGGAAAACGTGGTCATCGGGCTCCGATCGGGTGCGGCAGCTGGTCTGCCAGGCGCGCGGGCAGGCCGCGCAGGACGACGCCCCGCATCGCGTGCCAGCCGGCGCTGAGCAGCAGGACGAAGGCGCCGAGCGCCAGGAAGCTCAAGGGAGCGGCCCGGTTGCTGAAGCCGGCGTCCCGGATCAGGGTTCCGAACGCGATCCCGGCATAGGTCAGGCCGGCCACGAGGATGGCGCGCCGGTCGGTGACCAGCGCCACCAGCGCCAGCAGCAGCACGACGCCGAGCACCAGGATCGCCGAGACCGTCGACGGCGCCTCGCCGTTCCGGAGGACCGTGGCGAGCATCGGATGCACGATCAGCGGGGCGGCGAGCAGGTGCAGCCAGAACGCGATGTCCGTGCGCCGGGTCTGGCGCTGGCGGTCGCCGAGGTCGAAACGCATCGCCAGGGCGAAGACGGCGAGGCCCGCCGTGACCAGCAGCGCGCTGAAGGCGCCGGCATCGAGGGTCGGGACGAGGGCGAAGGCCAGCGCGAGCAGCGTGCCGGCGAGCGCGGCTGCGCCCGCCGCGATGGTGATCGGCACGGCAAAGCGCCGGTAATGCAGGGCGCAGAGCGCCAGGGTCGCGAGCGCCGCCCCGGCATAGGGAAGCGGTGCCGGCGCGCCCGATCCGCTCGGTCCCGGCAGGGCGCTGCTCCAGCCGATCGCGAGGCCGGCCATCGACGTGAGCGCCAGGAAGGACTCGACCGCGAAGATCGCCAGCAGGGCGATGCTCGGCAGCGCCATCCTGCGGCGGCGGGTAAAGAACTCCGCGAGCGCCCAGGCCAGGGCCGCGACGAGCACCCGGCTGTCCGTCTCGCCGAGGGTGTCGCCGGCCAGGAGCCAGGCCGCGCCCAGGAACAGGCCGATGCCGAGGGTGACGAAGATGTCGGCGAAGCCGGTGATGAAGCGCAGGCGCTCGTCGTCGTCCACGCGCTCGGGCACTGGCACCGCCTCCTCGCGGGCCAGCCGGTCCAGGGCCTCCACCTGCGCGGCGGTGAGGATGCCGCGGGCGACCGCGCGCGACAGGAGCGCGGGGTCGATCACCGGAGGGCCGGCGGGCACGGGGAGGGACGTCGCATCGCCCCGATCTAAGCGCGAAGCGGGACGCTTACCAGGGTCGAACGCGCGGCCGAACGCGCGGCCGATCCGGCGTGCGATCCCCCGGCCGGCGTCAGGCGGCGCGGATCTCGCCGACGAAGCCGGCGACCTCGCCGCCGAGGCCCTCGGAGCGGCGCGCGAGCTCGCCGGCCGCGGCCAGCACCTGCGCCGCGGCGGCGCCCGCCTGCAGGGCGGCGGCCTGGACCTCGGCCATGGTCTCGCTCACCGCCCGGGTGCCCTCGGCGGCGTCGCTCACGCTGCGTGCGATCTCCTGGGTGGCGAGCTGCTGTTCCTCCACCGCCGCGGAGACGCCCATCGCGATCTCGTGGACCGAGCCGATGGTGCCGCCGATCTCCTCGATCGCCGCCACCGCGTCGGCGGTGGCCTCGCGGATCGTGGCGATCTCGGCGGTGATCCGGTCGGTCGCCAGCGCGGTCTGGCCGGCGAGGCTCTTCACCTCGGCGGCCACCACCGCGAAGCCGCGTCCCGCCTCGCCGGCCCGCGCCGCCTCGATCGTGGCGTTGAGCGCCAGCAGGTTGGTCTGGCCGGCGATGCCCGAGATCAGCGAGACGACCTCGCCGATGCTGGCGGCACTGCGGGCAAGCCGCTGCACGGACTGCTCGGTGCGTCGCGCGTTCTCGACGGCGCCGGCGGCGGCGACCGAGGTCTGCGAGACCTGCGCGCCGATCTCGTTGGCGGTCGCGGCCAGCTCCTCGGTGGCGGCCGCCACCGCCTGGACGTTCATCGAGGCCGCGCCGGCGGCGTCCATGACGGCCTGCGACTGCAGGCTGGTGCGCTCGGCGTTGCGCGCCATCGCGCGGGCCGTCTCCTCCATCGTCCCGGCGGACGCGGCCAGGTGGCCGACGAGGCCGCCGACGCTGCCCTGGAATCGGTCGGCGAGGGTGTCCATCTCGGCGCGCTTGACGGCGCCGGCTTCCAGGCCGGCCTGCGCCTGGCTGCGGCGCAGGGCGTCCGCCTCGCCCATCGCGTCGGCGAAGGTGCGCATGCTCGCCCAGATCGCGCCGATCTCGTCGCGCGAGGGCTTCACCATCGGCAGGTCGCGGTCGCCCTCCGCGAGGCGGCGGATCGCGGTCGACACGGCCCACAGCGGCCTCGCGATCATGCGATGGCCGAACAGCCCGCCGATGAGCAGGCCGCCGAGGGCGCCACCGAAGGCCAGCGCCAGGAGCAGGCGCAGGCGCCCCGTGTAGAGCGCGTCGGCACCGGCGTTCAGGCTCTCGATGCGGTCGCGGTTGCGCATCACGAGGGCCTCGATCCCGGCCTGGAAGGCGATGCGGTTGTTGCGGTTCTCCTCAGTGAAGCCCTGCTCGGCGGCGGCCTTCGGCGAGACCTCGGTGCCGAGACGGGCCGTCTCGGTGCGGTGCCGTCGGAAATCCGCGGCGTCCTTCGCCACGCGGTCGAACAGCGCCCGGTCCTCCGCCGGCACCGCCGGGAGCCACTCGGTCAGCAGCGCATCGATCGCCGAGAGATCGCGGACGATGCCGCCGGCGTAGGTCCGCGCGGCCTGCGTGCTGGCGGCGGCGTAGATGCCGCGGGATTCGAGCGCGGTGTCGGTGGTGAGCCGGGTGAGCTCGGCCGCGAACAGCGCGTTCTCGGTGGCGTTCCGCGCGGCCCCGACCGACGCGTTGAAGGTCCGCAGGGTGTCGAGCCCGACGCCCGCGACCACGAGGGTCACGAGGCTGGAGGCGCCGACCAGTCCGATGAGTTTGCCGCCGATCGTCATCGCGTCCACGCCCCGTGCTTGCGTGGTCGAACCTACCCAGAGGTTGTCAAGGACCCGTTAAGCTTGCAACCCGTTCACCCCTGCACGGCCTCGGGGCGCGAAGCCGACATCCTCGATGCTTCGCCACCCTGCGGTCGAAGCTGCGAGAACGACAGCATAAACCCGCGGACCCGGCGGGCATAACCTTGACCGTTCCTTCGTCAGCCCGGATGAGTGGACCCTGCCGGGATCGATGATCGAGCCCGGTCCGGGGGACGTCAGATGAAGCGATGGATCGTGGGGGCCGCCCTGCTCGCCGGGCTGGCCGCGCCGGCTTGCGCCAAGGATATCGTCCTGCCGGCGAAGGAACCCGCCGTCACCGCGACGATGCCGGACGACTGGGACACCAGCGTCTACGAGACCGAGATCGCCTCCGTCTCGGTCGACGGCGACATCGTGGTCAACATCGCCACCGACAGCAAGGCGCGCCTCGACGCGCTGATCAAGGACAGCAAGGCCTACTTGACCAAGAACAAGGTCAAGCTCGTCGGCAAGCCGACCGAGCAGACCATCGACTTCAACGGCACCCCGGGCCAGGTGCAGCGCTACCAGGCGACGGACAAGAACGGCAAGGCGATCATCGACTTCGTCACCCTCGACGCGAGCCGGAACCGGGTGGTCCTGCTGACCGTGTGGGGCTCCGAGGACGACCGCCAGACCAACGGGACCGCCCTGGACGCGATCATGAAGAGCGTGACGGTCCCGGCCGGCGGCGGAGGCGGCGGGTTCTGGTCCGGTGCCGCCGTCCCGTCCGGCAAGGCCGGGACGGGCAAGACGGAAGCCACCGCGCCCGAGGCGGTCAAGCCGCCGCCGGGGGCCGCCGCGGCGGCGCCCCAAGCGCCCGCTCAAGCCCCCGCTCAAGCACCCCCTGCCGCAGCGCCGGCCGCCACCCAGACCCTCGGGGTCCGGCGCGTGCTGTTCGTCACGCGGCCCTCGGACGGCTTCGGCGACGCCGACCCGCGCGCCGCGAGCCCCTTCCTGCCGAGCGAGAAGGTCATTACCTACATGGAGCCGATCGGCGAGACGCTGGTGCCGGTCGCCGGAGGCGACGTGCGGTTCGGCTTGGTCGTCGACTACGCGCTGCAGACCAGGGGCGGCGCGATCCTCGCCGGCCAGAAGGCCGTGATCGACCGGGAGTTCACCGCCGGGAAGGACGCCCTGCTGGACGGCTCCCCGAAGTTCTCCTTCCACGTCACCCTGGGCATCACCGGCGTCGACCCGGGCGAGTACGTCCTCGCCTTCACGCTGCGCGACAAGTTCAGCGACCGCACGACCCAGATCGAGCGGCCGTTCACGGTGGCGGCGGCCCCGGCCGCGCCCGTCCCCTCGGCTCCGCCCTCGCCTGCGGGTGGGCTCTGCGCGCAGGACGCGGTGCGCACGGATCTGATGGCCTCGGTCAACGGCGCCCCCGACTTCAAGGACGGCAAGCGCCGGCTCAAGGCGCTGGTCGAGCCCGAGACGGTCTTCGAGGATCGCAAGGCCAAGCGGATGACCTGCCGCTACACCTCGGTATGGGACGAGACCCAGGACACGGGCACGACCGAGACGCGCATGAAGATGACCTTCAAGGCCAGCGACGACGGCAAGAACGGCATCGACCTCGATTACAGCTTCGACAAGTAGCAGCCGCGCAGCCTCCCGGCGGCCCCAGGGCCGTCGGGACGGAGCCGGTGAGGGCCGGACCTAGCCCGCGTCGAGAGCCTCGAGGACGAGGCTCTCGTTGGTGTAGACGCAGATCTCGGCGGCGATCCGCATGGCCTTGCGCACGATCGCCTCGGCGTCGAGGTCGGTGTCCTCCAGGGCGCGCGCGGCCGACAGCGCGTAGTTGCCGCCGGAGCCGATCGCCATCACCCCGCCCTCCGGCTCGAGCACGTCGCCCGCGCCCGACAGCAGCAGGCTGACGTCCTTGTCGGCCACCAGCATCATCGCCTCCAGGCGGCGGAGATAGCGGTCGGTGCGCCAGTCCTTGGTCAGCTCGACGCAGGCGCGGGTGAGCTGCCCGGGATACTGCTCGAGCTTGGCCTCCAGGCGCTCGAACAGGGTGAAGGCGTCGGCCGTCGCGCCGGCGAACCCGCCGATCACCGCGCCCTTGGCGAGCTTCCGGACCTTCCGGGCATTGCCCTTGACGATGGTCTGGCCGAGGCTGACCTGGCCGTCGCCGCCGATGACGACGCGGCCCCCCTTGCGCACCATCAGGATGGTGGTGGCGTGCATCTGGGCCGGGCCTGAATCGTCGTGTGCCAAGGGTGTCTCCGGGTATCGCTCGGCGTCAGGTAGGGGCTCGCGCCCCGGATTGCCAAGCGGCGCCGCGAAGACCCGCGGTCAGTGGTCGCCGCCGAGATAGGCCGCGCGTACCGCCGGATCGCTCTTGAGCCGGGCCGCCGGCCCCTGGAAGCGGATGCGGCCGTTCTCGAGGACGTAGGCGTAGTCGGCCACTCCGAGCGCCGCCATGGCGAACTGCTCGACGAGCAGCATCGTCACCTGCTCCTCCTTGAGCTGGCGGATGATGCGGAACACCTCCTCGACGAGCTTCGGCGCCAGCCCCATCGACGGCTCGTCCAGCAGCAGGATGTCGGGGCGCAGCATCAGGGCGCGGCCCATGGCGAGCATCTGCTGCTCGCCGCCCGAGAGCGTACCGGCGAGCTGCAGCCGGCGCTCCTTGAGGCGCGGGAACAGCGCGTAGGCGCGCTCGCGGTCGGCGGAAACGTCGCCCTTGGGTCGCGAGCCGGTCAGCCGCGGGAAGGCGCCGAGCGTCAGGTTGTCCTCCACCGACAGGGTCGGGAACACCCGCCGCCCCTCCGGCGAGTGGGCGAGGCCGGCGCGGGCCACGTCGTGGCTGTCGAGCCCCGAGATCTCACGCCCTGCGAGCCGGATCGAGCCGGCGCGCGGCTGGATCATCCCCGAGAGGGCCCGCATCGTCGTGGTCTTGCCGGCCCCGTTGGAGCCGATCAGCGTCACGACCTTGCCCTTCGGCACCTGGAACGAGAGCCCGTGCAGGACCTCGATCTGGCCGTACCCGGCCGACAGGTTGGCGACCTCAAGCATGGGCTGGCTCCGGAGCGGCCGAGCCGCCCATGTCGTCGGGGGCGCCGAGATAGGCCTCGATCACCTTCGGGTCGGCCTGCACCTCGCGGGCCCCGCCCTCGGCGATCTTGTGCCCGAAATCGAGCACGCTGACCCGGTCGCACAGCCCCATCACCACGTCCATGTGGTGCTCGATCAGGATCACGGTGATGCCCGCGTCGCGGATCTTGCGGATGATCGCGGTCAGGTCCGCGATGTCGGGCGCGGTCAGGCCGGCGGCCGGCTCGTCCAGCAGCAGCAGCACGGGGTCGAGCGCCAGCGCGCGGCCGATCTCCAGGAGGCGCTGCTTGCCGTAGGGCAGGTTGCGGGCCTCCACCTGGGCGAGGCTCGACAGGCCCATGAAGTCGAGGATCGCCATCGCCCGGGCGCGGGCCTCGCGCTCCTCGCGGCGGCGCCGCGGCGTGCCGAGGATCGCGTCGACGATGGTGCCGTGGAAGGCGTGGTGCAGGCCGACGAGCACGTTCTCCAGGGCCGTCATCTCGCGAAAGAGCTGCACGTTCTGGAAGGTGCGGGCGACGCCGGCGAGCGCGATCTCGGAGGGCGTGCGCCCGTCGAGGCGCTTCGGCGCGCTGCCGGCCGCGGCCAGCGTCACTGCGCCGGCGGTGGGTTTGTAGATGCCGGTGAGCACGTTCATCATCGTGCTCTTGCCCGATCCGTTCGGGCCGATGAGCCCGTGGATCGTGCCGGGCCTCACCGACAGGTCGACGCCGGCCAGCGCCTTCAGGCCGCCGAACTGCATCAGCGCCTGCTCGACCTGCAGCAGCGGCTCGGTGCCGGCGGCCTTGCCGCGCTGCGCGATCAGCGCGTCGCCGTCGGCCGAGAGCGCCTTGCCCTCCGCCGTGTGGGCCGGGCGGAGCGCCGGGATCTTCTCGCGCAGGAAGCCGACGATGCCGTCGGGCAGGTAGTAGACCACGAACAGGATCAGCAGGCCGAACACGCTGAGCCGGAAGTCGGTGACCGATTGCAGCGCCAGCGTCGCGGGCAGGAACAGGATGCAGAGCACCACCGGCACGAGGATCGCGAAGCGGTTCTCGCGCCGGCGCAGGAAGGCCTGGATGCCGACGACGAGCGCCACGGCGGCGATGAGGCCGGCCATGATCCGCACGAGGTCGATGTCGGCCAGGATGTTGGGCATCATCACGATGATCGCCGAGCCGATCAGCGGGCCGGCCCGCGACTTCCGGCCGCCCATCGTCACCGCGAGCAGGAACAGCACGGTGAGCTCGAAGCCGTAGGAATTCGGGGCGACGTAGCGCTCCGACCAGGCGAACAGCGCGCCCGCGAGCCCCGCCAGCGCCGCCGAGACCACGAAGGCGTAGACCTTGTAGCGGTAGACGCTGACGCCCATGCAGTCGCAGGCGATCGGCGAGTCGCGCAGCGCCTCGAAGGCGCGCCCGAACTGCGAGCGCACGATGCGGTTCACCACCACGATCGTCAGCAGGAGGCAGGCGCAGACGAGGTAGTAGAATTCGAGCTTGCGGCCGGCCGCGCCCCAGGGCGGGCTGATGCCGAAGCTCGCGAAGTCGATGACGCGGGCCGGCGGCAGGGTGATGCCGAGCGGCCCGTTGGTGATCGGGGTCAGCTCGTTGATGAAGATCTGCACGATGGTGCCGAAGGCCAGCGTCACCATCGCGAGGTACGGGCCGGTGACCCGCAGCGCCGGCACCGCGAGCAGCAGGCCGAAGGCGGAGGTGACGCCGATCCCGGCGAGCAGGCCCCACCAGATCCCGAGCTTGAAGTGCAGGAACAGCACGGCCGCCGCGTAGGCGCCGACGCCGAACAGCCCGGCATGGCCGAGGCTGACCTGGCCGGTATAGCCGACGACGATGTCGAGCCCGAGGATCAGGATCGCGTAGATCGCGATCACCAGGAGGAGGTGGATGTAGTAGCTGCTGGTGACCACGTGCGGGAAAGCGGCGAGGAACACCACGAGCAGCACCGCGCCCGCCGCGCCGATATGCCGGCCGAGACCGGCGGAGGCCGAGGGCGCCGGGGCGGCGGCCGGCGCGAAGGTGGAGTGCGCCATCGGCTCAGACTTTCTTGATCACGGCCTTGCCGAACAGCCCCACGGGGCGGATCGACAGCACGACGAGGAGCAGGATCAGGCCCGGCACGTCCTTGTAGCCGGTGGAGATGTAGAAGCCGGTCAGCGTCTCGGCGATGCCGAGGATCAGCCCGCCGACGATGACGCCGAGGCCGGATTCGAGGCCGCCGATGATCGCCACCGCGAAGGCCTTCAGCGCCAGCACCGCGCCCATCGTGGCGCCCGTCAGCGTGACCGGGGCGACGAGCACGCCGGCGAACGCCGCCGTCATCGCGCTGATCGAGTAGGACAGGGTGATGACGCGCTTGGTGTTGATGCCCATCAGGCCGGCGGCATCGATGTCGTTCGAGGTGGCGATCACCGCCTTGCCCCAGATCGACTTGCGATTGAAGATCTCGACCGCGAGCATCATCAGCAACGCCCCGGCGATGATCAGCAGCTCCATCGGCAGCATGCGGATGCCGCCGAGCTGCAGCGCCTCCTCGGGCAGCGGCGACGGGAACTTCAGGTCGTCGCGGCCCCAGATGTTCTCGGCGAGATTGCGAAAGATGATCCCGAGCGCGATGGTGGCCATGATCCACCCGTACTCGGACTTGATCTTCACAGCCGGGCGCACGCCGAGGCGCTCGACCACGGCGCCCAGCGCGAAGCCGAAGACCAGCACCAGCGGGATCATCAGCCAGTAGCCGGTGAACGGCGCCAGCGTCAGGCCGAACAGGGCGCCCAGCGCCAGCGCCTCGCCCTGCCCGAAGTTCAGCGTCTTCGAGGTGGCGAAGGTGAGCTGGTAGCCGAAGGCGATGGCGGCGTAGATCATGCCGACCGCGACGCCGGACGCGACGAGCTGCAGGAAGATGGTCATCGTGTCACCGGCGCCCGTGCGTGAGGGTTTGGTCGTTCATGACGTCCGGTCCCGACTCGATCCGTCGAGGCGCGGGCTCCCGTCCCGCTCGGGATCGGGCCGCGCGACGGGCGACCGGACGGCGTCGGGCCGGCCGTGCCGCCCCGGCACGCGGGCGGTTGCGGGACCTCGCGCGCCGCCGGACGCTCGATAAGCGTTCCGGCGGCGGTGGATCATCCCGCCCGACCGACGAAAATCGTCAGTTGGAGGTCTTTTCCTTGACGCGCACCACGCCGGCGTTCTTGGCGTCCGTGTCCTTGGCGTAGACGATCTTGCCGTCCTGCACCTTCCCGAACACGACCATGTTGCGCGAGATCGCGTTGTGGTCGGCGGCGGTGAAGGGCTTGTCGTAGGTCGTCACCACGCCCTCGACCTTCTCCTTGAGGTTCTCGAGCGCCTCGCGGATCTTCGGCCCGTCGGTCGAGCCGGCCTGCTTGATCGCGGCGGCGATCAGGAACACCGAGTCGTAGCCCTGCGCGCCGGCGACCGGGGTCGGGATCTTGGTCACGCCGTAGGTCTTGTAGTAGTCCTCCAGGAAGGCCTTGCGCTTCGGCAGCGTCTTGTCCTCGATGAAGGTCTGCGGCATCACCACACCGTTGCCGTTGGCGCCGGCGATGTCGATGAAGCTCTGCATCGAGGCCGGCCACGAGGTGATCATCGGCACCTTCCAGCCGAGCTTGGCCATGCCGTTGGCGATCTGCGCCAGCTCCGGCCCGATGCCGTAGGCCAGGATCACGTCGGCGCCGGCCTGCTGGGCCTTCAGCAGCTGGGCCGTCATGTCGACGTCCTTGATGTTGAACTTCTCGACCACCACCGGCTTCACGCCCTTGGTGCCGAGGTACTTCTCGATGTCCTCGCGGCCGAGCTGGCCGTAATTGGTCGAGTCGGCGAGGATGGCGATCTTCTTGTGGCCCTGCGCGACGGCCTCGTCGACCATCATGCCGGCCTGCAGCACGTCGTAGGCCGAGTTCCGGAAGACGTAGTTGCTGTCGTAGTCCGGCGCCTTGAACTGGTTGGTGATGACGGTGCCGGTGGCGACGTTGTTGAACACCGGGATCTCGGCTTCCTGGTAGAAGCGCTGCGCGGCCAATGCCACGCCGGTGTTGATGAAGCCCAGCGTCGCGACGACCTTCTCCTTGCTGATGAGCTCCTGCGCCACCTGGGCGCCGACCTCGTTCTTGGCCTCGTCGTCGCGCTCGACGAGCTGGATCTGACGCCCGAGCACGCCGCCGGCCTTGTTGATCTCGGCGGCCGCCAGCCGTGCGCCGTCGCGCATCGACACCCCCATGGCGGAGGAGCCGCCGGTATAGGGGCCGGTGACGCCGATCTTGATCGGGTCCGCGGCCTGGGACGGCAGGGCGCCGAGCGTGGCCAGTGCCGTCGCGCCGAGCAGGGCGCCGACGAACGCGCGCGTCGTCAGTGTCATGGCTGTTTCCTCCGTGTCCCGATCCGGGCGTTTTTTGTGTCGCGGTGCCTTGAGGCACCGTCGCGGGTTCTGCGGCCCGAAGTCTCGGACCCCTGCCCGGGCGCTGGAATATTGTCGAACGTGCACGCGAACGCAACGCAGGACGCGAGGTCCGGCCTACAAATCCAAAGGGTTGTGGGTTTTACGGCGCGAACCTCGGGCCGCCGCGGCGAGGGTCGGCCAGGCGGCGTCCGTCGCGGCCTCCGCGGGGACCATGCTCCGGCCGATGCGCCCGGGCGTTCCGGAAGCGCCGGGCCGGCCCGGAAATGCGCCGGCGCGGGCAAAGCCTGTTGACCGATCCGCGCTTTCCCCTTAACGGAAGCGCTCCCGAACGACGGACCCCTTCCGAGCGGTCGCCGGCTTCCAGCCGTGCCCGGATCGCGAGCGGTACCCGTCCCTTCGGTGGGGGATAGTTTAACGGTAGAACGGTGGACTCTGACTCCTCTGGTCCTGGTTCGAATCCAGGTCCCCCAGCCACTTAAAGACCTAAACCATTGCAGGCGTGAAACTTTTCGCTGAGTCGCCCTGCGGTCTGAGCCCCTTGCTACACACCGCTGCTACACAGGCCGTCCGCGCGGACGGCGGGAGCGCGGTTTGGGTTCGGTCGCCAATGTCGTCCAGCGCGGACGCACTTTCTACTTTAGACGCCGGGTTCCGGTTGACCTGCGGCAGCGCCTTGGCCGCTACGAACTCGTGTGCAGCCTCGGTACGAGCGACATCCGCACTGCCAAGGTCGTAGCCTGTCGGCTATACGTGGCGGCGGAAGAGCTGTTCTCTACCCTACGCGCCATGCCGATGCTGACCGACGACCAGCTTGCTCATCTCGTCCGTGACTTCTACGACACCATGCTGTCGGACGAGAACGCGGGCCGGCTGCCCCGTGGACCGCTACCCGACGGCGTACGAGAAGCCCGGATCACGCAGTACGCGACAATGGCCGCCAGGGGTCGCGAGGCCCTGGCTGGCAACCGTCTCGACGAGGCGGCATTCGTGGCCGAAATGATGCTAAAGCGTCAGGGGATCGCCATCCGGGACTTGGCACCTGCGGAAGCGGCCAAAGCCAAACAGGCGATGCTGCGCGCCGGTATCGATCTCTCGGAGGCGCTGAAAGCTCGCTACGAGGGCGACTTCAACTACGAGCCGCGCGACAAGCTCCTGAAGGCGACGCTCGCCGACCCGCACGCGAAGCATTGGCCAACGCCCGCGGCTGCCCCGACAACTGCAACCGCCCCCGTCGCCCCACCGGCACCACCGCCGTCTAAGATGGACGAGCCCGCTCCCGCGTCCGAAGTCCGCTTCGAGGACCGTGGAAGAGCCTTTCGCGACCAGCAGGTTCAGACAAAGCGCTGGGACAATCAGACCGCGGCACAGGCTGGCGCCACCTATCGTCTCTTCGCAGACGTATGCGGCGACAAACCCCTCGGCGCCTACACGCGCAAGGATGCCGGACGCTTCCGTGAGCGTGTCGAGCGGCTGCCCAGCGACTACGGCAAGCACCCGCGCTATCGCGGCCTGAACGTTGAGGCGATTCTAGCCACCTACACGGCTTTGTCGAAGGGTTCAGGTGTCAGCGTCATCACGCAGAAGACCATCAAACGGCACTTCTCAGCCCTTTCCACCCTTTGGACGGCAGCGGTGGCGGAGGGTGACGCAGGCGAAAACATTTTCTCCGGCCATCGCTTCGCAGCCACTCGTAAGGCGAGCGAGCAGCGCGACATGTGGGAGCGGGCCGAGCTCGTTCGCCTGTTCGCAACGCCGGTCTGGACGGGCTGTGTGTCACCGACCCGGCGCACCACGCCCGGCAGTCTCGTTGTGCGGGACGAAAAGTTCTGGCTTCCCCTGATCGCTGTGTTCTCCGGCATGCGTCAGGAGGAAATTTGCCAGCTGCACGTCGAGGATATTCGGCAGGACGAGGACGTCTGGTTCATCGACATCAACGACCGGCCTCCGCGCAAGGTAAAGAACGCGACCGCCGTGCGCCGTGTCCCAATCCACTCGGAACTGATCCGCCTCGGCTTACTCGCCCACGTCGACAAGCAGCGGCGCATTCGACAGCCACGGGCTTTCCCCGGCCTGGAACGTGGCGGTGCGGACGAACGGCTCGGCCATGCCTTCACCAAGTGGTTCACACGCTACCGCCGTGACGTCGGGGTCTACCGGGTTGGGCTCGACTTCCACTCGTTCCGCCACACCGCGACAACGCTGATGCATCAAGCTGGCGTGGTGCCATCGGTGATCGACCACGTCACAGGCCACGCGACGGCGGGCGAGACGGCGCGTTACACCAAACGCTCGACCCTGCCGCAACTGCGCGCCGCTATCGAGACGATCGCAATTGGGGTGGATCTGTCCAAACTTCACACCACAGTGCCGAAGTAAGCCCGGCGGGCGTATGGCCGCGGCGTTCCGCCGCCCGGCCGACGCAGTTGCCGACCCAACACCCGACGCTGCCTGCCCCCCCCATCGGGTCGCGTGCGACCGCCGGCCGCGGCAGGAATATGCGTCCGGCGGTAAATCTCCGGGGTGGGCAACGGGAATCCCTCTCCTCGGCCCAACTGGGCCTTCCGCGAGACCCCTTCGTCATGCTCCGCTCGTCCACCGCGGTTCGCTCCCCCGCTGATATCCAGCTGGGCGAACGCCCGACCCTGAGACCGCTAATGACCGCTCTGGTCCATGCGGGCCTCTGGGCTGCTCTCAGCCTCGCCGCTGCCGCGATCGCTCCGGCCCGCGAACTCGCCCCCGCCAAAACTGCGATGGCCCGCTATCTCGGGACCTGGGCGCCGAGCAAGCAAGCCTGTGGCGAGCTCCACAGGACTGCCAACGAGCGCCTCACCATCCAGACCGCCGACGACGGCCTCTACCTCTTCGACGCTCGCGCCGGCGACATCTCCTGTCGCATCGACAAGCAGCGGCACTACCCTGACGGGGTCAACCTCGACACCATCTGCCAGCACGGACAGCAACCGCCGTACAACTTCCGGACGGACTACTCCTTTCGCCTCACCCCTGCCCGAACACTCATGGTCACGAACAGCTTCGTCGACCAGAAGCCCGAAGTTGTCGAGTTCGTGCGCTGCGCGAAGCAGGATCTGCC
This sequence comes from Methylobacterium sp. E-041, assembly GCF_022829665.1. Lineage (NCBI taxonomy): Bacteria > Pseudomonadati > Pseudomonadota > Alphaproteobacteria > Hyphomicrobiales > Methylobacteriaceae > Methylobacterium > Methylobacterium sp. E-041. The sequence goes on from NZ_JAKSYQ010000239.1 coordinate 32,665, forward strand.
GGACCCGAGCGATCTGGCGCAGGTCGAGGCCGCCTCGGCCAGTCAGTACGTCCTCCCACCGTTGAAGGATGGCGAGTTCTACGCCGGCCAAGCCTACCCCGCGGACTACGCCGAGCGCCGCATGGAACTCCTGGGCGCGAAGGCAAAGCCGCTTGCACGCGTCGCTGGCGAGACGTGCACCCACGCCTTCTGTAGGCGATACCCGGAGATCCGCGCCTGCTACGCCGACTACTGCGTCGGTCGCTGGGAGCGTGTGGACGGCGCGACGGTCGACTACGTCGTCAAGCCGGACGACCTCACGGTACTTAAGACGGTCTGCCGCGACACCTGCGGCGCGGACGAGATCCGCCCGCCCGCCCGCTGACGATCCACCCACTGGAGGGGCAACGCCATGCGACCCGAAGTCGAGTACGGATCGGAGTACCATGACGGCGAGACAGCGACCGAGCCGAGCGTCGGGATTTTCTGGGGCGTGCCGGACGGCGGGCGCACGGTGCTGGTCACGGACCGCACGACCCTGGCGCAGGCGGAAGTCTACGGCGACTGCCTTACCCACCCACGCGGGCACCACGAGGTCTGGGAGGCATGGCGCCGGCTCGGCGCCACGGTTCTCCGCCGCCGCGGCCTGCCCCCGGCCATCGCGGGCTACGAGTACGAGGCGTTCCCGCGCGGGCGGATGGTCTACATGCGCGGGCCGGGCCTGTTCACCCTCTACGCCGACCGGCGCCTGCAGCGGCCGGCAACGATCAGCGAACTCGTCCAGCTGTTCGGCCTGACTGGCCGGCACCACGCGGTACGTTCGGACGCGCATTACCGCACGCTGGCCTGAGACGGGGGATACTATGGGCGGCAGCTCGGCCGACATCGAGGCGCTGCTGGTCGACATCACCGACCCGGACGACCCGACGCCGGGGATGCTGCCGGCGATCTTCCGCAACATCGTCTGCCGGCTTGACGCGGCCAGCCTCACCTACGCCGTCCTCGGGCGTATCGCCCTGACGCTGCACGAGCAGGCCCGCTTCGTCCGCAACATTGAGATCGACGCCGACCTCGGCACGGACGGGGGCGAGCGCGCCGCGGAGCTCGTACGGGAGACGCGGACTCGGTTCGCGACGCACATGGAGTCGCACCTATGCAAGCGGCCCATCGGCCTGACGCTGCGGCCCTGCTCATACGCGACTGAGACCCGATTGTTAGGCGAGGCGCTCACCCGCCCATGGTTCGGCGTGCCGACGCGGCTGGCGAGCGCGGAGCATCTGCTCTGGCTCTGGTGCCGCTCCGAGGCTCTCGACCACGCCGTGAACGCCAGCGCCCTGGTCGCGGGCGGTACGGTCGACCTCCACCGGGTGCAGGGCCTGATGCGCAAGACGGACGACATCGAGGAGAGCGGCCAGCAGCGGCTGCGGCTGGCGATCGGCGAGGCGGTCCTGTCGACGATGTCCTCGTTCAGCCGGCACATGGCGGAGCGGCGCGTCGGGCTCGACCCTAACCGGGTACCAATTTGGCGACTACAAAAGGCGGAGGCCGAGGACGGCGAGCGCTAAGAGCCCAACCGTCCGACACACTGCGGCTTTGCATCGCTGCGAAGTGCGACGCGAACCACGGCTGCCAAGTGGCTGTCGGGACCACTAAATCAAAGCGAAAATCACTCCACCCGGAGGCAGACGAGCTGGACCAGCAGCCCCCCTGCCGCCTGAAGCCTCCCGGCGGTGGGCGCTGGCGTACCACAGACAGGCAGATGAGTGCCCCCTACCCCAAGCACCCCTGTCACCACACCCGTACGGTTTGGCGCCTCTACGCACTACACTAGGCTGACCTGACCTCAGCACCGAGACAACCCGACCAGGACCATCGCCGGTTTCCCGCCGAACCCGGCCCCGCCAAGTGTCTGAAACTAGACACCTCTGAACGGGCTGGTTCTGCCCATATGCCACCTTCGATCTCGCCTGCGACCTGTAGCTCGCCCCCGCGAGAGAAGCGCATCACGACCCCGCAGAGGTAAGCAAGGCTGACGCGAACTCGTGACCCTTATCAGCCGCTCGGGAAGTCCGCTTTTGGGCTGGCAATCTGAACGAGTCGATTGGCGTCGCTGAAACCAAGTCCAGGGGCACCAGCACCCACAACCGAGCGATCGTCGCGTTATCCTCAGGCACCTACGTCGGAAACCAACAAGTCGTGGGCGGGATCGGCATCCGGTTCCGAGCCCGATTTTCGGAGGCGGCGTGTCAGCATGCAGGGCGGCGTTGCCGCTCCGTGCAGGGTCGCGTCAGCGACTACTGACCGGATCGAAGCGGGTGCTCACCGCTTTCGGGGCATCGAGGATGTGTTCGTCTCCAGCCCAACGAAGTGCGCAGGACCCAGCTATCCCTCGCAGACGCTTGGTGCTCGCCTGGGTACGTCGCTGCTTCGTATCGGCCTTCCGGGCAGTCACAGAATCTCGACGGCCGACCCACCCCCGTGTAGGCTGAAGAGCGCGACGCTGACGCGAGCATGACGTCGCCGGGGGAAGCAGCAAGTTGGAGATCTACCTAGACAATCTGGCCTCCACGCCAGTCGATCCGCGAGTGGCTGCACACCAGGCGGAAGTGGCGGTCGCGTTGCATGGAAATCCCAACAGCGCGGAGCACGCGAGCGGGATGCAGTCCGCCAACGTGCTGACGAAGGCCCGGGAGGACGTCGGGCATTTCCTGGGCGCCGAGCAGGAGGATACGCACTTCCTGCCGAGCGCGTCGTCGGCGCTCTGGCTCGCGCTGGAGGACGCGATTGCGCGACGCGGGGCGGACATGCGCGTGCTCGCATCTGCGATCGAGCACCCCTCGTGCCTGCGGCACCTCGAGACGGCGGCGGCCGCGGGGCGCATCCGGCTCGAGCTATTCCCGGTGAACGCTCTGGGGCAGCCTGACCTCTCCCACCTGGAGCAGATGGCGCAGGGCGGCGTCGACCTGATTTGCGCCATGGCGGCCAACAACGAGATTGGGACGATCGCGCCGATCAATGAAGTGCTCCGCCTGGCCGACCGCCACGGCGCGCTCACCATCGTCGACGCGAGCCAAGCCGCCGGTCGCTTTCGCATCGGCCAAGTCACAGCGGCGGCCGACTACGTCGTCGCCAGCGGAGCCAAGATGAACGGGCCGCGGCGCATCGGCGTCCTGGCGGGCAGGATCAAGGGCGTTACCGCCGGCCTCCTCGAGCCGATGTTCGGCACGCCCGACGCCGCCGCCGCGTCTGCGTTGGCGCTCGCATGCGCGTTGGCGGCGACCGAGATGGAGCAAAACGGAGAGCGCATCGCCGTCCTCCGCGACCGCCTGGAGGCGATCCTCACCGAACGTGTGCCGGGCCTGCGCGTCAACGGGGACAGGGGCGCACGCCTGGCCGGCGCATTGCACGTATCCTCACCGGCGATCCCGGCCGAGGCCCTGGTGGTCCGGCTCTGGGGCAAGGTCGCACTGTCCTCCGGAGCGGCCTGCCAGTCGGGTGTCCCGGGTCCCTCGCACGTACTCACAGCGATGGGGCTGGAGGACTGGGTGGTCGAGGGCGGCATTCGGATGTGCGTGGGCAAGTTCAACGACGCAGCGGAGATCGAGCGCGCCGGCGCCATCATCGCCGAGGCGATGGGCGCGGACCTCGGCATCGGAAGGCAGTCGTGACCATCAACGCGATCAGCAAGCCGCGCTTCAGCGGGCACGAGACGTTCGCCTGCCGGTTCAGCTGGCTGCCAAAGGCCGTCCGGCTCATCGAGAGCGACCCGTCCGCCTTGTCCTCGGACGAGCAGGCGATCCTGTCGCTAGGGCTCGGCAAGAACATGGTGAGGTCGCTCCGGTTCTGGCTCGACGCCTTTGACGTCGCCGCCCCGGCGGCGGATGGCTGGGCGCTGAAGGCGTTCGGAGCAGCGCTGCTGGGGCGTGGCGGAGCCGACCCGTTCATCGAACGGACCGAGACCCAGTGGCTGCTGCACTGGTCGGTGACCTCCCGCGCGCACGCCCCGCTGTTCGCTTGGCGTCACGTGTTCCACCGACGGATGCGTTCCGACTTCACGCGGGGAGAGCTCTTCTCCGAGATGCGCCGTGAGAGTGCCCGCGAGGGTTACGACCATTCCGAGATCACCCTCATGCAGCACATCGACGCGCTGTTGCACACATACGTGCCGTCGCACGCCATGCGGGCGCCGGAGGACGTGCTCGACGGCCCACTGGTGGACCTGAAGTTGATCCAGGCTGCCGGCCGCCGGCGCGGCGCCACCGGCAAAGATGAGCAGGCGTATTCGCTGGCACGCATCCCCGCGAGCAAGGTGGGATCCACGGTGATCGATTACGCCATCGAGAGGTACTGGTCCGAGCGGCGGCCAGGCGAGCGCGTCCTCAGCTTCAGGGATCTCGCCTATTCGGAGGGCTCGCCAGGTGCCACGTTCCGCATCTCCGAGGACGACCTTCGAGTGCACCTGGAGCGAAACGGCGCGGCTTATTCGTTCAGGGCGTCCGGGGACGCCGGCGCGATCAGCCGGAACGACGAACCCGACCCGGCCGCCTTGCTGAGGAGCATCTACGCATGAGGAACGCAGCTCTCACGCGGATCGCGGACTTCCTGGGAAACCCGGGACCATTCTACAGGTCCGTCGCGATCGAGCGCGACCGCGGAGACGCTGCCGCTATGCGCGGCTACGTGCTGACGCCTTGGCTTAAGCGCGTAGCCGCGGAGATCCTTGAGGGCCTCCTCCCGGGCTCCAGGCGACGGGCGTGGCGCGTCACTGGAGACTTCGGCGTGGGCAAGTCAGCGCTCGCGCTGGCGCTACTTCGGACCCTGGACCCGCGTTCCGACGATCCAAAGGCGCCGATGGGCCGCTTCGCGAGGACGATCGGTGGCGAGATGCCGCGGATGTACCCACTGATCCTATCCGGCACGCAAGCCGGGCTCAACGCCGGCATGGCAGCAGCGATCGCAAGCACGGTCGAGCGCGACCGCAGCCTCCTAGACGCCAAGGCGCGCAAGGCGCTCGCCGCCGCAGACCCCTTCGCCAGCATATCCATCTTGCGCGATGCCCTCATCCGCAGCGGACAATACGACGGGCTACTCGTCGTAATCGACGAGATGGGCAAATTCCTCGAGGCCGCAGCCGCCGATCCCGATCAGGCGGACATCTTCCGTCTTCAGGAACTTGCTGAACTCGCCGCCCGCTCGGGCGAGCGCCCGCTCGCGGTGCTGATGATCCTGCACCAGGGCCTGCAGTCCTACCACCGCGAGGGCGCCGTCTCGACCCGGTCGGAATGGGCGAAGGTCGCCGAGCGATACGATGAGCTCGTGTTCGATCACCCACTCTCCCACACCGCCGCGCTCTTGTCGGCGGCACTCTCCCCGGACATGTGTCGGCTGCCGGCCGCCGTGCGCAAATCCTATTCGGAAGCGGAAAGGGCCGCCGCGGCAATGGGCTGGCTCGGTCCGCGCGGAGATGGCGGCGAATCCTGTTACCCCCTCCACCCCGCCGCCGTTCCGGCGATCGCAAGATTCTTCTCCGCCTACGGCCAGAACGAGCGCTCGCTCTTCGGCTTCGCCGCGTCAGGGGAGCCGAACAGCCTGAGGGCCTTCGCCGACCGGCACCTTGTGGACGAGGGCTTTTACACCCTGGAAGACTTCTTCGACTACGTCTCCACGTCCTTCGGGCACCGACTGGTCGCGCGCGGCGGCGCGGGAGACTGGGAGCGCATCCGCACGGTCATGGATGGTGCCGCCGGCTCCGATCCGACCGAGGTAGCCATCCTCAAGTCGATCGGGATGCTAAACCTCCTCGACGCACCCGACATGGTCGCGGACGTCGCCACGATCCAGGCCTGCCTCGCCCCCGGTATAGGGCCGGCCGAGGTAGCGCGGTCGATCACGGGGCTACGCGAGCGGGGGGTGATCTTCGAGCGGATCGGCCGCACCGGTCTCCGACTCTGGACCAGTCGCAGGGTCGACCTCTCCGCCCTGTGGAACGAGGCGGACGCAGCGCTGCCCCAGGCTTCGGCCGACAATGAGCTGGGTAAAGCGCTCAGCCGTCTCCCCGTTCGACCGTTCCTGCTCGCGCGGAGGCACTCGGTCGAGACTGGAGTCACGCGACGGTTCCCGATCCGGATCGTGCCGGCGTCGTCGCTCGCCACGACGACGCTCGCTGCAGACGCGGACGGCCGCATCCTTGCGATCCTGTGCGACGCCGACGAGCTCGCGCACGCCGCCGCGTGGGCCAAGGAGGCGACGGCAGAGGATCCGACGCTCCTCGTCCTGACGCTTCCGCCACGGCCGGAGCTCAGGTCGAACGTTGTGGACCTCCTGCGGCACCGTTGGATCGAAGCGAACGCGTCGATCCTGCGGGAGGACGTGTTCGCGTCGGCTGAGATCGAGCGCCGCATCACGGAACTCGAGTCCCGGCTCATCGATCGGCTGGAAGGATGCCTGGGTCTCGCAGGAGACCCGCCCGCACTGTTCGTGAGCGTCTTCCAGGGCGGACGAGCGCTGGCGGACACGCCCACGCTGCACCTCCTGGTATCGTCGACGTGCGACGACCTCTACGGAAGCGGCCCGCTCGTCCACAATGAACTCATCAACCGGCACGCGCTGACGAGCGCGGGGGCGGCGGCCCGGCAGCGGCTCATTGAAGCTTTGTTCGAGAGGACCCACGACGCCGACCTGGGCTTTACGGGGACCAGGAACCCGCCGGAACGATCCCTCTACCTCTCCATTCTGAAGCTCGGCAGGGTCCATCGGGAGCGGGGCGGCGTCTTCGTCGTGGATCTGCCGGAGCAAGGCGGTGATCCGCTGCGCCTGCGCCCCTCTCTGGAGCGGATCAGGGCGCTTATCAGGACCGCCGCCGGCCGCGTGGCGGTGACGGAAATCTACTCGTGCGTCAGCACCCGTCCATTTGGCGTGCGTGCAGCGCTGGCGCCGCTGCTCCTCGCCATCGTCATGGTCGCGGACCGCCACCGTATGGCGCTGTTCGAACGGGGCACCTACTGCCCCAAGCTCGACGCCCAGGCCTTCATGCGCATCCTGAAGTCGCCGGAGAATTTCACCATCCAGTGGGTGGCACTGGAGGGGGTACGCGCCGAAGTCTACCAACGACTGGTGGCGATGCTCGGCGGCGTGGACGGCGAGGACGGGCTGATGGCGATCGTGGCCCCGTTGGTCCGGTTCGGGGCGGGCCTAAGCCTCCACGCGCAGCGGTCCGCAGAGGTCAGCCCCGATGCAGCCCGCGTCCGCGACGCGATCATGCGCGCGAGGAGCCCGGTAGACCTGGTGTTCACCGACCTACCGACGGCGTGCGGCCTGGAGCCGTTCGACGGCGAAGGCGCGGACGGCGCTGCGCGCGCGGCGGAGTTCGCGGAACGTCTCGCCGACGCTATCGGGGAGCTCGAGAGGTGCTACCCATCGCTGCTCGACAGGATGAGGTCGGAGGTCGGGCGAGCCCTTGGTGCGGATGGCGATCTGCGGGCAAGCGTCTGCGACCGTGCGGGGCCGCTGGTCTTCCGAATCAAGGAACAGGCGCTGCGAACTTTCGTCCAGCGGCTCGCTGACCGGGTGCTGACCGACGACGCCTGGATCGAGGCAATGGGCGGGGCACTCATCGGCAAGCCGCCTTCGCGCTGGCTGGCGCAGGACGTCGCGACCTGGCAAGGCCGATTGGAGGACATATCCGCCACCTTCCTGCGGCTCGAGGCCACGGCGTTCGGCTCGCAGCCCCATCAAAAGGGCGCCGTTCGCCTCGCGCTGACGCGCATCGATGGAAGGGAGCATGTCAGCATCGTCGGAGTAGGCGAGCAGTCGCTCGAAGAGGAGCTGTTCACACGGTCCATCCTCCACCTCATAGAGAGGAACGGAGCGTCGATCGCTCAGGTGGTCGCACGACTCGCCGGCCACATGCTCGAAGCCGATGCAAACGAAGGCGCACAGACGGTGCAATCGGAAGGCGCGTGACTGCCGGACCAGCCCGGGAGTTCCACCATGCCCCGCAACGCCGCATACGCTGCGACGCCACGACCAATGACTTGGGGACCAGTACTGACGATGAGCGAAGTCCGTCACATCCTGAGCCTGTCCGGCGGGAAGGACAGCGCCGCCCTGGCCGTCTACCTGCGCGACCGCGTCAAGGATATGGAGTACATCTTCCACGACACCGGCAAGGAGCTCCCCGAGACCTACGACTACATGGCACGGCTCGAGAGCATCCTGGGCTGCCCCGTCGTGAGGACCACGCCTGACGACTCCTTCGATCACTGGCTCGCAGTGTACGGCGACATGCTTCCTTCCAATCACCGCCGGTGGTGCACGAAGATGCTGAAGCTGCGGCCGTTCGAGGCCTATGTCGGCACCGAGCCCGTCATCAACTACGTAGGGCTCCGTGCGGACGAGGCCCGGACGGGATACATCAGCACAAAACCGAACATTACCGCGGTCTATCCTTTCCAGGAGGACGGCCTGGTACGCGCCGACATCATCAGGATCCTGGAGGACTGCGGCCTTGGCCTGCCTCCCTACATGGAATGGGGCCGGTCGCGGTCCGGCTGCTTCTTCTGCTTCTACCAGCAGAAGATCGAATGGGTGCGCCTGAAGCGGACGCACCCGGACCTCTACGAGCAGGCCAAAGAGTACGAGGTGCGCTCAGCAAACGTCAGCGCTAACTTCACGTGGGCGTCGAGCGAGTCGCTGGCCGAGCTCGAGCGTCCTGAGAGGATGGAGGCGATCGAGCGAAACTGGGAAGCGGCGCGCGCGCGGAAGGCCGCGAAGCGGCAGGATCTTCCCCTCGTCTCGGTGCTCGCCGGCGCGGAGCACGAGGAGGAGGAGCCGGAGGGCTGCTTGATCTGTTCGATCTAGCCGCGGAGCCCGGCGGCAGCATTAACACCAGGGGGAAGCCAGCTGTGCCTTTCAGCCGCCGGCGCACCCGCGATCGGCTGGACTCAGGCCGCCTGAGCCTCCTCCGCCGCGTCCTCCACAGGCAGGATCGTCAGACGAAGGGGGACATGATCGGAGGAGTCGGCGTCGCCCTCGCCGGCGATCACAAGGAGCTCGTCTAGGAATAGGTCGACCTGGTTGGCGAGCGGCACAGCAAACGGCCCCTTCAGCGCGCTTAGGACCTCCGCGTCCTTCCGGGCGGCCGCCACTTTGTCGCGTGCCGCCTGCGCGTTGGCGACAGCGCCTGGGGTGACCTCGTTCGCCGCGCGCTTGGCCTCTATCGCCGTGAACCGTGCCTCCAGGACCTGTTCGGCCCTGCGCAGCATCTCGGGAAGGGCGTCCATGAACGACTCGCCCATGACCAGGCGCATTCCGCGCTCGTCGCCGCTGAGATACCCGTCGCACCGGCTGGCCGCGGTCAGCTCGACCTCCTGCTCCTGGGCGTCCAGGACCGCCAGACGCACCCGCGCCGGATTATAAAAGGGCGGCGGCGTCGGCATGCCGATGCGGGTGAGATCGGCGGCGAAGCTGCGCTGGATCTCCAGCGCGAAGGGCGTGTTCAGGCGGGCGATGCGCTCCACCTTTAGGCCTGTTTTCCAGGTGTGGATCGCGGACCAGTCCGCGCGGGCGACCTCCTTGGGATCCCAGATGATGCGGAATGCCTTGTCGTCGATCCGGACGAGCTCGGTCCGGGGCTGGCGCTGCTCGAACGGCTTCATCGCCTTGTCGATCGGCTGGAGCGTTCCCGGCAGGAACAGGATGCTCCTGCCGCGGCGGATCGGCCGCTTCGGGCCGAAGGCAAGGTCGCACGGCGCGGTGATACACATCCAGACCTGCTTGCCCTTCCCTTTCCTGAAGAGATCGCCGAACTGGAGGTATTCCGCCTGGTCCGTCGCATGCTCCGGAAGTGCTGCCATGGGTCGCAGCACGGCGCTGGAGTAGAGCGTCGCCAGGCTGATGGAGGGCTTCGACTGGGTCGGCGGTAGATCGTCGAACGGCAGCGCGTTCACCTTCGTCTCGACCGCCCGGACGCCGTCAGAGCCGAGCAGCTCCTTCACCAAGTGCGCGTTCATCAACCAGAGCAGGTATTCTCCCAGCGGCTGCCCGTCCTCGTGGAGTCGGAGCTTCTGAAGAAAGGCAAAGTCACCTATGCTCAGCGACCTGACATCAGCGAACACCTTCGCCTGAATAGTATTGAGCTCGGCCTCGACCGCCGTCACGAAGCGCTGCAGGGTGCGGCCGGTGGCAAGCGACTTGGCGAACGCCGCCAGCCGGTAGTGGCGCTTCTCCTTGTCGAACAGCTCCTCCTTGGGGACGAAGTAGAACATTCCGCTCAGCACCTTGGTGCGCCGCTGGAAGGCGGCGAGCGCTTTCTCGTCGAGCTTAATGGACGACATCAGGATGACGAGCGGTGCCTTCTCCTTCCCGGCGAACTGTCGATAGATCCGATCAACGATCTCTGAAGAGAGCGCTCCCTCCTCCTCACCCTCCTTCAGCTCGTAGTCTAGGAAGACGACGTCCACGGCGTCGTCCACCACATCCTTCGGCCTAGACCGGGCGCTGCCGGACCGCAGCGAGGCGGCGCTGATCTTCTTGACCTTAACCTTGAGGTCCTTCGATAGCTCGACCGCGAAGCCGTCCAGCGCCGTCCGACGCGTCTCCGCGAAGGCCTTGACGTGGTTCCACGCTGCTAGGGCGGCAGGATGCTGCTTGGCCTTCGCCTTGACCGCGACGATCGCCTCCAGCGTCAGGTGGTCGATCGTCTGGAGATCGTGATCGGCCGCGGCGAAGCCGGCGAGCAGGTCCTGGTCGCCCGAGAGCTCATCGAAGAGCGCCTCGGTCGCGGCGGCGGTCATCGACTGCTCAGGCCCGTCGAACGCATCGTCGATGATCGCGACCTTACCAATGCTGCTCTGCTTGAAGATCTCTGCCACTGAAGATGCGCTGATCATCATTATGCCTTGCGGAAGGAGAGAGCGAACGTGGTCGAGAAGCCCTCCACGGTGCGACTCTCGGGCAGAAGAGAGATTGTTGCGTCGCTGTAGGCGGCGATCTCACGCGAGATGAAGAGGCCTAGGCCCAGGCCCGCACCAGGCGGCTTGGTCGTGACGAAGGCCTGGAAGACCGTATCTCGCATCGTGGGCGGAACACCCGGGCCATTGTCGCTGACACGGATCTCCCGCCGGTCAACATCGACCTCGACGAGGGCTTTGGCTTTAAAGGAGGGGTTCTCCAGGACAGAGCGCCCGAGCCAGTAGCGGGCATTGTCCAGCAGATTGCCCACCACCTGCACGATCATGCCCTGGACGACCCGCGCCTCGAAGGTCGCCGCGTCGTTTAAGCGCCTCACGGCGAACTCGATGTCCATCCCGACGTTCTGGAAGGCCGGGCGCGCCGACTCCACGATCGTTTCGGTCCACTCGACAAGGTCGGTCGAAGTCTTCACCTGCCGCCCGGAAGTCACCAGCGGGTCGAGCACCCGCAATCTGGTCAGCAGAGTCTTCAGCTGGGTGCCCAAGGGCGCCAAGGCAGTCGGCAGGTCCGTCGTGGAACGCCGTCGCCGCAAAGCGTCAACCGACGCCATGGCGTTAGCTGTAACCTGCCGCAGCTCGTGCGCTACCGCCGCAACCGAAAGGCCGATGCCGGCGAGGACCGTGAGCTCGGTCCGACCCCTCTGATAGGAGGCGCCAAGCTCCTCGAGCGAGCGCATCATCTCGCCGATGCTCGCGAGCGCCTCCTCGATCTTGCCGCCGATGTCGGGATCGTCCTTCACCTGCGGATACCGCTGGTAGAGAAGCCGGATCGTCGCCGATATTGAGCGACGCTGGTTCAGCACGCGCTCGGCCACACCCTTAAGGTCGACCGGCTCGCGGGCCCGGATCTCCTCGTCGACCGCATTTAGAAAAGGTCGGAAGACCCCCTCGATAACATGCTTAAGGAGCGCGACGAGCGCGTCCTTCTCCGGAGAGTCGCGTAGGCCCTCGCGATTGGTCTGGTCCATCAGGTCGGGGTTTGCCAGCGAGGAGATTCCCAGCCCGCCGATGAGCTGCGCCCGGTTGACCTTGTAACCTCCGGACGCCAGCGCCTTGCGGTCCAGGCCCAGCCAGTCGTCGGCGCCGCTGCCATAGCTCCCAACACGGAAGCCGTCGCGGTAGACCGCGACCCCGCCACTCCACTCGTTGACCAACTCGCGCACCTGCGTCTTGGTGCCGATCGTGTCGACTTCCTCGAGCAGCGGCCGGTTGAACCAGTAGATCTTCAACTCGAACGGGCCGAGCTCCCTTAGCGTCGCGTCGTCGGCCACGCCCGCAGCCGTCCGGAGATGCACGCCGGAGAGATCGATCGGCAGCGAGCGGCTTCTTAAGACGTAGTCGACGCTTCCCCGCAGCCTCAGCTTAGCTCCTCTGGAAATCCGGCCGTTTGGGAGCAGTTCTGCGGGATCGTCCGGACCGAACGACGCGGTCACCACGGCGTGGGCATGCTCGAGCAGGAGACGGCGGAACGCCGGGATCGCGACCTTAGACTGGTTGAACGTCAGGTCGATGGGGAACCGCGAGGCAGCCTCGAATGGATCGTTCAGCCTGCTGAACTGCGCCTTGGCGATGTCCTCCAACTTGGTGACCGACCAGTTGGTGGAGAGCTGACGGATCGATAGCAAGGTGCCCTTCGGGCGTGACTTGGGAGGCCCCGCTCGGGGGACGATGTCTATCTCCTCCAGGCGCCGATCGGGATGCCTCGAGAATAGGGACCAGTCGATGTCGAGCAGCGAGCTGTTCGCGTCGGCAAGGCGCGCGGTCTCGACCCGGAGAAGCGAGCCTAGGCGCATCGCACTTAGGCGACCGACGCCTTTCTCGCCCAGGATCGGCCGTTCGCCCGGATCCACGCCGTCACGTCGGCGCTCGTTCACCTTCTCCGTCCGAAACGTCGTGCCGACAGTCAAGAAGATAGTCTCAAGATCGTTCAGCGACATGCCGTGGCCCGTGTCGCCAACCACGATCTCGTTCACCGGTGCATACGCCTCGAAGAGCCCCCGTAGGCCCTCGGCGGTCCGTACCGCCTTCACGAACTCGATCTCGGCGCCGTCGAGAAGCGTCGCGAGCGCCTCCTCGCGCAGCTGCTCGACGAGCGGCTCGTCGATGACGACCGAGTCCTGTACCTTGCTCTCGCCTTCCCCGGCGGTCTCGGAGTCCTGATCGGCCCCGTCGTCCTCCGGCGCGGGAGGCCTCTCGGCCTCCTCCAGCGCTACGGCGATCCGCTCGATCACCGGGTTCGACAGCCCCACCGGGCAGCGCTGCCGGATGGAGATCGCCACGCGTTCGGAGCCGGCGTCGAAAGCGTTCTTCACGAGTTCGTAGAGCGCCATTGCGTCGGAGCTGATCAAGTCCGCGCCCAGGTGGAACAGCGTCCGCGCGGAGACCTTGAATCCACTCACCTGCGGCGCCCAGGGATCGATATCGCGGACCCGCGTCCGGGCCGGCGAGGCCCATCACTGTCGCCCATGCGCAGTCGCGGATGCGCCATCCAGTCCGTCCCACGGAAGCGGCGGAGGTCAATAAGCATCTAGAACGTCTCCCAAGCACTTAGCTGGCATGGTCGGCGGTCGAAGGGAAGGGGAGGTTGGACCAAGCTTGAGCGACCACGCCGCCGGCGGAGCGGTGAAGGCGATGCGTCGGGTTGCGACGCCGTGGGGTGTCGGCCTCCTACCAAAGGCGATCGGCCCGTTCAGATGCAGAGAGTGCGGGATTGGCATTCAGGCCATGCAAGAAGAAAACGTTGGACGACGTCGAACAGACGGTCGAGGTCACCGTGACGCGCGACGCGGGCGGACAGGACCTCGTCACAGATCGCCGCCAGCGCGTCTTTAAGGTGCCGCTCCGCAGGTCCTGCGTCGCCCAGGCCCGGAGAACGCAGCGCTTCAACGCGGCCTGGGCGGCGCCAGTGCAGAAGGGTCGTCAAAGTCGAGATCACCGGCCGCAGCGCGGACGCATCGCACCATGTGGCCGCCGGGCGCATGCTAGGCTGGTTCGGCAAGGTGCACGCCCGGGAGGATGTCTTCGTGAGGTGACATGGCCGGACTACACCGGGTTTAGCGAAAGCAGACGCGGGCACAATCTTGAGCGACCGCATCCGCGTGATGAACGGCCGTTCCTGCCGAGATCCGCCTCATGCGAAACCCCATCAAGTGTAAGGAGCAAGGCCGACGTCGCACATGCGAACCTGGCAGGGTCGCCGACGAGGCGCCTCGGCCGATTGCAGCCCGCCGAATCCAGCCGCAACGCGTGAACCCCATCTAAACGCAAGTTGGCGAGTGACTTACCCGCGTGCGATGTGCTGAGATCGGCCCAGGCTACGAGGGGAACGACGTGTCGGGATTGGGCGAACGGTGGGTGCGGTTCCTGCGCCAGTACGGGCCCATCTCGCAGAACGAGAACATGTACGATGAGCACATCCAGCGGGCCGCCCGCCGGCTCGGCGTCCGGCCCATCGACTTCCCGCATCCGATCGAGACGGAACTGCTCGGCCTGCTCACACCCGAAACCCCAACGGCGACCAGCATTGTGCTCACCGGGACTGCGGGGGATGGTAAGAGCCGGCTCTGCGGCAAGGCCTGGCAGGCGCTGAACGGCGACGAGGCGTCCTGGGCCTCGGATGAGATCTACCACGAAGTCCTCGCGAAGATCGCTGGCCGCTCCCGGACGGTCGGCGTTGTTCGTGACCTGACCGGCCTTCCGCCAGATGGACCGCACGGCGCGTATCCGGACAAGGGGACGCTGCTGGCAGCAATAAGCCGGTCCTTCCTCGAGGAGGATCCAGACCACATCTTCATCGTGGCGGCGAACGACGGGCAGCTCATGGAGGCCTGGAGGCGCCTGGAGGACGACGCGTCGGTGGCAGCGCAGCGCATCCTGGAGGCACGCCTCGTCGGGGACGCCACAGTGCCGGGCCGGGTGGCGTTCTTCCATCTCAGCTACGTGCCCTGCGCCGAGCTTCTCGACCTCGCCCTGGACGCGATTCTCTTCCACGAGGGGTGGGCCGCCGCATACGCGGAAGGGGAGGCGGACGGCTTCTTCGGCCCCGACTGCCCCATCCGGCAGAACTTCGAGCTGATCTCGCACCCGTCGTTCCGGACGCGGCTCAGGCAGCTCTTCGAGCTTCTCGACCTGAGCGAGCTGCACGTGCCGATCAGGCGCGTGCTGCTGCTGCTCGCCAACGCGATTCTGGGGCATCCGCGCGCGAAGGATCGCCTGCTCTCGCCGTCCGACATCCGGCCGCGCCTCAAGCAGGGCGACGCCCACTTGGGCGACATCCACCAGAACCTCTTCGGAGCCAACCTGACGCAGTCGCGCCGCGAGAGCCTGGAGATCATGGAGTTCCTCAACCGCTTCGGCATCGGCGAGGAGACGACCAACAGGGTCGACAACATTCTGCTCTTCGGCGCGGAGGACGACGCGCTCAGGCCCTACTACGACGCATTGCTGGTGGACCGCATGCCGGCGTCGCGGCTCGAGCACCTGCGCGCCCTCCGCAACTCTTACCTCGAACGGCCCGAGGTGGACGCCGACGGCGAGCATCCTTTCCTCAACCTCATGGCAGGCCAAAGACGCGCGATGTTCTTCGCCATACCTCTCGATCAGGTCGAGGAGCTCCGCCTGTGGAGCCTGACGGTGTTTAGCCACGCAGGCCAGTTCCTCGACCAGGTGGCGACGCCGCTGCGGAGGGGCGAGCGCGTTCCGCGCCACATCCTCGCGCGGCTCGTAAACGGGCTGAACCGAGTGTTCACCGGGATGCTCGTCTCCACAGACCGCGAGCTCCTCCTCGCGACCAGCCTCTCGAATTCCGGCGCCGGCACCAGCCAGCTCCTCGAGGACCGCGTCTCGGTCGCGCCACGTCGCGGCGAGCGCGTCGACGTCGTTGCCGGCGGCCGGCTACCTGCCCTCACCGTCCAACTCGACGCTGGCGTCGAGGGCAGCCTCTCGCTCAACTTGGTCAGGTTCGAGTTCCTGATGCGCGTCGCGGAAGGGGCGCTTCCGAGCAGCTTCTCCCGCGAGTGTCACGAGGACATCCTGGCCTTCAAGAGCAAGATCCTAGCCGCGCTGAACCAGCTGCGCGAACCATTCCCTGCGGACGATCTAAGCTTCCGGCTCCTCACGCTCAACGCCGCCGGCGAGCCGGCGGACGAGGTGATCGAGGTCGCGTATGCTTGAGACGCTACCCCCGCCCCCGGTCGGACATCACCCCAGCAACGCGATGTGGGTGGACGAGCAGATCTGGGGCCACCGGCTGTGGGACTCCACGACCCCTTGGCTGATATTCCTGGAGTTCCTCGGCGTGGCCGAGGCCCGGGAACGAGAAGGCGACCTCTTCGGATCCGAGGGCAGCCCCTACCCGCTGGTCTTCAAGCCCGCCCAGCGGATGTTCGCCCGCAACATCCTCTACAACAACGAGGCACTCGTCCGGATCGCGGCGGAGGGGCTGTCGGACACGGCGGCCTGGGACAAGTGGCTGCCGCTCATGGCGCGGGCAGCGCAGGGGATAGCCAAGGGCGACTTCGACTACCTCCGGAGCAGGTTCGCCTCGTTCCGCGACTTCGCAGCGCTCGTGGGGATGCTGCGCAGCTCGACGATCGAGAACGGATCGAACAAGCGGTGGAGCTCGCGCTTCGTGTTCCCGTTTGGGCGGCACGCTCTCTACGAGGACCTCAACCCGAAGGGCTCGCGGGAATACATCAACTTTGGGCTTCCGGGCGAGCTACTCTACCAGATGATCGCGCGCTCCGGCCTGGCGGACCAGCTAAGGCCCCACCTCGCCGCTACCTTCGATGGCGACCCGTGCGACAAGCTAATGGCCCTGCTGGAGCCGCCATACTCCGAGGACCGCCAGACCCGCGGCAACAGCTACCTTCCCTACACTTTCCACCAATCCTTTGACGACGTGGCGCGCGACTGGCTGGCAATCTTCGTGCAGCGTCTGCCGCGCTTCGACGCCTATCCCCACCTCGCCCGCCTGGGCGCCCTGCACTTAATGAAGTATCAGCTCGACGTCGCCGCCGAGACGGCGGGAATGGCGAAGCCGGCCTTCATCTGCGAGGTCATCGCCTCGCGCCGGACGCCGGTGCGCGAACTCTCCATCTCGAGCTTCCAAACTAACGACGCGCTGCCGCAGCGCGCCGTGGAGGCCTACGTCGCCGCCATCGGCTCCAGTGCCGCATGGACCGAAGCGCTCGAGGGGGACTCCCCCTTCCACGACTGCCGCTCGGTCATGGCCGAGAAGGTGCGCTGGCCCGACGGGGACGATTACAGCGGCCCGCAGGAACCCGCCGAACTCCTCGCGTCGCTCCGGCGCGCCGCCGTCGCGCGCCATCGCCAGCACGTCTCGAACGTGCATCGCTCCTACGGCGCCGGCGCGGGCCTGGTCTCGCGAAGGGGGACCACCCAGCTCCGCTATGCCCCAACCGATGGGCTACTGAAGACACTGATCCTGGCGAACGTGCCCGTCAGGATGAACTTCGCCGAGTTCCTGGAGCTGCTCTTCGAGCGTTACGGCATGGTGATCGGCGAGCGGGAGGCCGCGCGGGTCCTGGGTTCGGAGGACTTCGACAAGAAGTCCTTCCAGAGCAACTCGGCGCGACTTCAGCGAAGGCTGCGGACACTTGGTATGCTCCGGAGGCTCTCCGACGCTTGCGCATACGTCGAGAACCCCCTCGCGCGCGGGACCGTCAGATGAGCGAACTGGATCCCCGGCTAAACGGCGACCGCCTCCTTGGCCGCGTTGCGGCCGTATTCCTCCACGAGGTCCTTGCCGACGCCGAGGCGTCAGGCGGGACGGCGCGCATCCTGCTCGACGGGCTGAGCGTCCCGCAGACCGTCGCGATCACGCGGGCGGTGCTGGACGACCCGCATCTCGCCCAGCGCATCCACGTGCGCCTGCCCGAGTCTCTCTTCGCGGACATTGGCCTGCCTGCAGACGTGCTGACGTCCCGCAATGCCACCTATTACCGAAGCGCCCGCTGCGACCGGAGCGCATACCTCATCACCAACGCCACTCCTCCCGGCGAGGAGACGGAGGACATGTCGCTGCACGAGCTCACCCCGCTCGGTGTGGCGCAGCTCCTTGAGCGCATGCCAGTCTGGGTGCGGGAGGCCGGACGCGGCCTGGCCCTCACCGACGAGGCCGCCACATGGTGGGAGCGGGCGCTGGTGGGGCTGGTGCACCTCTCGATCACCTCACTCGACAGGTTCGCCGGATACGTCCTGGCGGTCCGGCAGGCCGTCGAGTTGGAAGGCAATCCCATCATCGACGCGTTGGGCTACGCACTGCCGCAACTCCAGATGCCCCGCGACCGGACCGCCTTCCTCAACGTGAAGGAGAGATCGCGCAACTTCCCCTCCACCTGGCGACGCGAGTACGCGGCTCTCCGAAGGCGACGGCGTCCCTTCCTACTCAAGGAGACCCAAAACCAGATCATGCTGAACGAGGACGACCTCGCGGCGGCGTTCGCGAAGGTGCGGGACGCCATCCCCGAGGTGATCCATGGTACCATCGCCCGCTTCATCGCGGCGCCACCTGGATGGAACGCCCGGGCCAAGGAACTCGCGGAGTGCGAATGGGACCACGTCCGCACGCTCTTCGAAGGGCTGGCCCGCGAGAAGCTGAATCTAGGTGGAGAGACCATCCGCTTCTACGAGGAGGGTGAGTCGGGCCGCCTGTCAGCCGAGGACGCGGAATACCTCAGGGGGCTCAAGGCGAGGATGCCGGTCGAGCCGCGCGAGCAGGACCTGGCCTTCCACGAGGACCACCGGGACGAGATGCGGGCCGACCGCAAGCTCAAGTCCGCCTGGGACAAGTTCATCTTTGGGCGACCCCGCGAAACCGATGACTTCCTGGCCGGCCTGGCGGCAACCATGGAGACGCTGCTCGTCAGGGCCTCCCTGGGGTCGAGCCGCACGCTCCGGGTGCGCTGCGACCAGGCCACCAAGCGCGACCTGAAGGGCATCAACACCGACGCGGGCCTCTACTTCGCGCTCCGCTACGCCGGGCTGCCAGCGCTGTTCGGTCCACGGGTGAAGTGGGAGCTCGGGTCCCTGCCGAACTTCGCGGAGGTAGTGGCCGAGTGGCGGCGGACAAAGGACAAGGCCGCGTCGAACCGATCCATCGCTAAGCCCGCCCTGCAGCTGAAGTTTCAGATAGAACTGGAGACGCTGAGCGCAACCGGGGATTCGAGCGTCGTCTCCGCACAGCTGATCTGGCGCTACCAACCCGACAACATCGCCTCGCAGCTCGTCGACGACTGGGAGCGCTTGGAGGCGCACCCGCTTTTGCTCGGCAGAGCGGCGCGGGAGGCAGCGTTCGCAGGACGGCGCGCGGGGGCCATCGACCTCGACAACGTCCGATCACTCGTGCCGACATACGACCGCGACCGTGGCTCGCTGCTACCAACATACCGGCGCGAGAGGGACATCGGGGTGCTCTGGCCCGCGAACCTAACCGCGACGCGGCGGGACGCTCTCATCGACGGGGCAGCCGCCGACGCGCTCTTGCGCGCCTTCTCGAGGTTCCAGCAGGCCTACGCCCTCGCGATCGGCGGCTTCCGAGCGGGAGGTGTAGGTGCGCCCGCCGCGCGGGAGCAGGCGAAGGCGTACGCGGACCTCCTCGACGAGATCGTCAGGCTCGCGACCGGGGACCGCAACCGCGAACTCCTCCTCCGGCCGATCCTGGAACTCGGACAGGCGACGGTCGACGATGGCTCGCCGGCGGCGATCATCGCGCCGTGGCACCCCCTCCGCCTCGCCGCGATGTGGCGCAAGGCGCACCTCGTCGCGGAGGTCGTAAACATGGTTCTGGATGGGGCTGAGGGCCTCGCCGGCGACACAAAGCTGTTCTTCAAGGACCTGGCCACCGACCTCGAGCACCCCTTCTACCCCGAGGTCACGCTCACGTGGAACTCGCGCAAGCCTGAGCTGCTGTCGCTAGTCGGCCAGCGGGGAGACTACACGCTGCATGAGCGGCCTGTACTCGCGCCCGATGGACCCGCCGACGCCGGCGACGACGCCCAGTCCGGAGGGGAGTGCCTGCTCGGACTGGTCGAGCGATACCTCGCGCTCAATCCCCACGAGCGCTCCAACATGTCGGTGGTGCTGTACAATTGCGAGTCCACCCGGCTCCCGCACCAGGTGGTCGCGGGCCTCGGCAACATGCAGGACGAGACCAACGACCTGCGATGCCAAGTTATGCTCCGCCACACCGACCCGGGCAGACTGCGCGACACCTACCGCGCGATCCTCGCCGCGGACGACGACACCCCGGACGCCTACTCCTCCTCGGAGGCGACCCAGGACTTCATGGCCCGCCTACGGATCAGCGTGATCGCGGACCAGGCTCCCCCGCCCGACCCGCGCGACGGACGCCCCTACGACGTCGTCTTCAGCCAGGATGTCATCTCCCGGCACGCCTCGCTGGAATGGTATTCGGTCGACGCCACGCCGGCCACGCTGGAGACGCTCCTGCCGGCGCGATGGTCCAGGCGTCGGCCCGCCGCCGCCGACGACCTCAAGTCGACGGCCTACCTTTGCTGCCCGGTGCAGACCACGGAGGGCTGGGCATACATCTCCGCGCTATCCTCCTTCGTCCGGCACGAAGTCCCCGGCCTGGGTGGGAACCGCCCGCTTCCAGTGCGTCAGCTGGACTTCCGCGACGAGCGCACCGCGCGCATCTTCGACGAGACGCACGACCTGGGCGTATGGGTGGTTAACCACGACGAGCTCCTTGACCGCCGTCAGCTCCAGAACCAGGCGGTGCGCGTCATCCGCTACAAGCAGGCGGCCGCGCAGGGAAGGAACACGATCATCTCGTCCCGGGCGCCGCTCAGCCTACTGCGTTCGATGATCGTCCGGCGGCTCGAGCTGCTCCACCTCGACCTAGAGCGGGCCGCCCTCGAACGGCTCGCGGACAAGCTGATCGCTGACGCCAACGACGTATCAGGAGACATCGTCCTGCGCGCTGCCAAGCGCGGTGAGTCGGCGAGCGAGCTGATCGGCGTCGTCCTCAGCCGATACCTTACCCACCACTGGCTCGGTCGGGACCAACTGGTGGGTTGGTACTTCCTGGACGACTACGCGGCGTGGCTAGGCGCGCGAGAGGAGACCCAGGCTGACATCGTTGCGCTCGCGCCGTCAACCGACGTCTCCGGTAGGATGCGCCTGCAGATCGTGGTGACCGAGGCGAAGTACGTAGACGCAGGCTCCCTCTCGACGAAGCGGCGGGAGTCCGAGAAGCAGCTGCGCGACACCGTGCACAGGATCCGAGACGCCCTAGAGGGTGAGCACCGCCTAGACCGGGAGTCCTGGCTGTCGCGGCTCGGCGACCTCATGCTCGACGGGATCCAGGTGCCCGCGAGCAGCCATGTCCCGCTCGGCGAGTGGCGCAGGGCCGTCCGCGAAGGCGAATGCAACATCGAGATCGAAGGCTTCAGCCACGTGTTCGTGCCGACGCCCACCGAGACGAGCGTCTCCCACCATGCGGACATCCCGAACGCGACCGGCTGCACTCAGAACATCTACGGCCGGCATGAGCTGCGCGACATCCTCTTGGCCTACCTTGAGGGTGCGCGCCCGGGCGTCGCCGACCATGATGCCGTAGCCGTCTTCAGAGGGACCGTACATAACTCCGGGGCGGCGTACGACGCGGGCACCACGGGCGAAGCCGAGACCGATGCAGGGGAGCCGGTCGGCGGCGCGGGGATGAGGCAGCCGCTAACCGGGCAGACCGCCCACGGGGCCGCACCCGACGAGCCGGCAGCCGTCGAGCGACCGCAGAAAGGCGTCGCCGGCACCATCGAGCGGCTCATCGCAGCCGCGCCGGCAGGAGAGGAGGACGACGCCGCGTGGCTGGGCACCGTCGCAGTGGCCACGCGGAGCGCCCTCCAGGAGCTCGGCTTCCGGGCGAAGCCACTTGACCAGACGCTGACCCCCAACGCGGCGATCCTGCGCTTCGCCGGCAGCTCCAACCTGACGGTCGAGCAGGTCCTAAAGAAGCGCTCGGAGCTTCTCACCACGCACGGGCTAAGCATCATTTCGGTCCGGCCCGAGGCGGGCGCCGTCGCCATCTACGTCGCGAGGCCCCGCCGGCACGTCGTCTCGATCGAGTCCCTTTGGGACCGCTGGCGTCCATCCGCCTCCGACCACGGCAACCAGGACCTCGTCGTCGGAGTACGCGAAGGGGACAACGAGTTGCTCGTCTTCTCGCCCGGCCGGCTCCACGCGCCGCACACGCTGGTCGCGGGCAGCACCGGATCCGGCAAGTCGGTGCTCGTCCAGTCCATTATCCTTGGTCTGGCGGTCACCAATACCCCGGCGCAGGCGCGCATCGTGCTGATCGACCCGAAGCAGGGCGTCGACTACTTCGCGTTCGACAACCTGCCGCATCTGGACGGGGGCATCATCGATGAGCAGTCCGCAGCGGTGGAGAAACTCGAGGAGCTGGTCGAGGAGATGGACCGGCGCTACCGCCTCTTCAAAGCCGCCCGCGTCGCGAACTTAGCGGCCTACAACGCGAAGGCGGCTTCCCCGGCGGAGAAGCTTCCCGCCTACTGGGTGATCCACGACGAGTTCGCCGAGTGGATGCTCACCGAGGAGTACAAAGCGGCGGTGACCTCGACCGTAGGCCGGCTCGGCGTCAAGGCGAGGGCTGCAGGCATCTACCTCATATTCGCGGCGCAGAGGCCCGACGCGAACGTCGTGCCCGTCCAGCTACGCTCCCAGCTGGGGAACAGGCTGATCCTCCGCGTGGACTCCGAGGGCACGTCGGAGATCGCGCTGGGCGAGAGGGGCGCCGAGCGCCTGCTTGGCCGCGGACACATGCTCGCCCGACTGGAGGGCGAGAGCTCGCTTGTCTACGCGCAGGCCCCGTTCGCCAGCGAGGCCTTTATCGAGAGCGTGGTCGCGGCGATCGTGGCCGAAGGCTGACGTGTCCATCATGAGGTCGCGCGGCCGAAATCTCGACTGGTCGCGCGACGAGACCATCCTGCTGCTGGACCTCTACCTCCACCACCCGTCGGCCGAGGCGCGCCACCCCGAGGTCGCGGCACTCTCCGCTACGCTGCGCGACCTCGCCCGCGCCACGAGAGCGCCCCGACCGGAGAACTTCCGCAACCCGGTCGGCATCGCCATGAAGCTGCGCAACCTTGCACAGCATGACCCCGCCTTCCAGCGGAGCGGCAGGGCAGGCCTGGGTCACGGCAACCGGCTGAACGCGGAGGTCTGGGATCTGCTCGCGAACGATCCAGGGGCGCTGGCGGCCGAGGTTCAGCGTGTCCGACGCGGGGTCGAGGGATCGATCGACGAGATGGACAAGAGCGCGCCTAGTCGAGGCCCGGTCCCGAGCTTCGGCTCGTTCGACGTGCTCCGCGCGGACGGAAAGACGGAGATCTACGTCATGATCCTGCAGGGCAGCCGACGGTGGCTTCCTGAAGGAAGCTCTGTGGCCGACGGGCACGACATCCTCAAAGTGGGGTTCTCGAACGACGTTGATCGGCGCCTAGGCGAGCTCAACGCCGGCCTCCCCGTTGTGCTTGACCTCCGGTGGCGCAGGTACTGGTCCGTTCCCGTAGCAGCAGGGTCCGCGGCCCACATGGTAGAGCAGGCCGTGCTCAGGAGGGTCGAGGAACGAGGCTGGTCCGGTAGCGGTGAGTTCGTGATTGCGCCGGCGAAGTCACTCGTAGCTGAAGTCCTGGCTACGCTGCCCGAACTCGCTCCGGAAGGTCCGACCGCGAAGACTTGATTCCACGCGTGCCGTCAGCGAGCTTGATCTTCATGAAGGGCAGGCTCGTGGAGGCCTCACGATTTATGGCCATCTTTGACGCACGAGTGCGTCTCCGATCGCGGGAACCGCACCTGACGCATGGCGCTTCGTAACTGGCGGTGCGATGAAACCGCATTACACGCTGCGAAAACCCGCGCTTACGCGCTTTTTTTGTCCGCCTCCCGTCAAGCACTCAAATTCTGCTTCTGGCGCATCTCGGAAGCGCAACGGCTCTTTGACGCACGGTAGTGAGTGCGCTCCAGCTGTCGGACCCGCTATCTTCGCGAAAACATCAGCCAGACCAGGGACGAGGTGCACCCGGCCGAGTGGTGGCGGTGGTGCCCCACCTGCCCTACCACCCCTACGCCGACGCCCGCCGGCATCCCACCATACCTCCACCGACGTGGACAACGGCGGCTGCGACCACCCCCTGGCGGACCGGCACCTCGACCAGCGACTGCGCCTAAGCACCAGCCCGGCCACATCGGTGCGCACCGGCCGCCCGGCAGGAGGCCACGCCGCACCGTCCTCCTCTGTCGTTCATCCCGCTGTCCCTTCCGGGAACCCTGGTTCAGCCGCACCCCCGCGGCCGTGACCCAGGACCGCTCCGATGGACATCACCGCCCCCCTGCCGCCCGCCTCCGCCGACGACCCCACTTTTCTCGCGGCCGCCGCCTGCGCGCTCCTCGACCCAAGTGGCCTCGGCCCAATCGACTGCGTACCCCTCATTCCCGAGGCTGCCCGCCGCCGACACCGCGTCTTCGTCCCCGCCGACCACCGCTTCAAGGCTGCCGCCCGCTTCCTGCAGGCGCTCTGGCGCGAGGACCGTGGCCTGGCGATCGGCACCCACGTCGACCGCCGCGAACCGCACCGCCCCCGCCGCCTCGGCTCGCGCGTATCGACCGCGGCCGGTACGCTCGGCGCCAACTTCCTTCATCCGGACATCGTCCCGGTGGTCGCCCGCGCGCTGGCCTACCGCGAGCCTGGCGCGGCCTACGGCGTCGACCGGCTGAAGACCAACCTGCTGTCCTCGCAGCCGCTGGCCTTCAATCTGTTCGGCCTCCTCACCAGCAATCCGACGCTGGCGACGCGCTTCGTCAACGAGCTGCTGCCAGGGACCATGACCCACGTCACCGACATCCTGTTCGAGCATAGCCCTGGCCGCGGCGACCCACGCTTCACCGCCGATCGTACCGCCTACGATGTCGTCCTACGCGGCCGGGATGCGACCGGCGCACGGGTCCTTCTCTGCATCGAGATGAAATACAGTGAGGCAGGCAACGAGCCCGCGCCGCCGCCTCACCCGCGACACGCGGAGATCGCCCGCGCCACCCCCGGCCTGTTCGTGGACCCGGACGACCCGACCCTGACCGGCCCCGGCTGCCAGCAGCTTTACCGCCAGCACTGCCTCGCGAGCGCCATGCTCACGGCCGGTCTCGCGGACAAGGCGACGCTGGTTCTCATCGCCCCGACGCACAACCAACTCGCGCACGCGGCGGCGACAACGTACACGCGCCAGCTCACGGACCCGCAGGCCGGCCCAATCCCATTCGTCCCACTGGCCCTAGAGCATGCGTTCGCGGCCATAGCGACCGCCGGCCTCCCGAACCACGCTCGTGCCCTGCACTGCCGCTACACCGACTGGTGGCTCGTCGACGGCGAACTCGACCTAGCAGCGGCGTCCACTCCTGCCGCCAGCGCGGAGGCGACCGCCCCGCCTCCCGAACCTGACACGTTCGTTCACATCGCCACCCACGCCCCGGCACGAACGACGCAGCCGGGCCGAAGCCGTAAGCATACAGTGGCACCCCCCAACCGAGCGGCGTGACACAAGCCATAATACTCCTTCGGGGCCGGCCCGCGCGCGAGTGGAACCGGCCCCGAACCTCACCGGTCGGGACGCCACAGCGACAATTCACACTGCAGTGACGGTCTTTCGTTCCCCCACCCGACGACTGAACCCAGGTGCACCACCCGGGTGGGCACAACGACCGTTCGGCGCCGATCAGCCACAGGCTAAGTGTTTGAAACTTGGCACTCCTCGCCGGTAGGGTTCTGCCAAGAAACGGCCTCGCCGGCCACCAGCGACCTGTAGCTCGGCCCCCACGCATGCTGCCTCGCCCAGCGTATCTCCAGTCCCCACATACGAAGTGAAGCTACCGTATGGGGCGGGCCAGCGGTCTTCACGACCGGGGAGGCGCTCGCTTTCAAGGGGGAATGTTGCATCTCGCGCGCCCGGGTCGGCGTGACTCTGGACCTCTGACGGGCCCGCGATGGATCGACGGGGGGCGTTCGCCTCCGGCGGCCGCGTCGGTGCGGGGCGGTCGAGGTCAAAAATCCAAGAACAGGTCACGAAACAGTCGTAAGCTGCTCACGATGTGGGCGGCGTAGACTACCCGAGATCGAGGTGGCCCCGGCGATGGTCGTGGCCCGCCACGACGCGCCTCATGAGCCCGACGAGAACTTCCTGATCCTGTGCGCCGAGAGCTGAAATCGTTAGGTCATGGGCCTCGTGAGCGGCATGCTCCATAGCAGCGTGGAGCGCCCTACCCTCCGCGGTGATGCGACAGATCTGCGCCCGACGATCCGCCAGGGAGGTCGATCGGCTAACCAAACCTCGGGTCGCGAGCCGCTTCAACGCCCCGGTTGTGGTCGTCCGGTCGAGCGCGACCGCGTTGGCCAGCGTCGTCTGGTCGGCCTCGTCGAGGTCCCGCAGCAACGACAGCAGGCTGTATTGAAGCGGCGTGATCCGAAACGAGGCGCAGCGCTCGGAAAACAGGCTCACGTGGATCTGGTGAAGGCGCCGCGCGAGGAAACCGGGGCGCTCAGCCAGCGGCCAGGTGCGGGCGGCGCCAGCG
This sequence comes from Methylobacterium sp. E-041, assembly GCF_022829665.1. Taxonomy (NCBI): domain Bacteria; kingdom Pseudomonadati; phylum Pseudomonadota; class Alphaproteobacteria; order Hyphomicrobiales; family Methylobacteriaceae; genus Methylobacterium; species Methylobacterium sp. E-041. The sequence goes on from NZ_JAKSYQ010000239.1 coordinate 59,235, forward strand.
TTGGTCTCCGTCTCCTCGCAGTCGGCGGCCATGTCGTCGGCGATCCTCTCGTCCATCGCAATTCACCCTTCGAACCAGTCTGGCACGCAGACTGCATACCGGCAACTACGAAGCATACTTCGCTTTTTGATGCACCAGAGCGTCCACGCGACGGGCGCTCCGATGATGAGGCAGTGCTATGGACGATCCCCGTTTTGATCTGCTCCTGCGCGGCGGACGCGTGATCTGCCCGACCTCCGGCATCGACGGCATCCGCGACGTGGCGATCCGCGACGGGCGCATCGCGGCGGTCGCCGAGTCCGTCGTCCCGTCGGCGGCGACAGAGGTGGTCGACGTATCCGGCAAGCTGGTGCTGCCGGGGATGATCGACACCCACGGCCACGTCTACCAGTATGTCACCGGCCGCTTCGGCTTGCCGCCCGACATGGTCGGCGTGCGCTCCGGCGTGACCACGGTGATCGACCAGGGCGGCCCGTCCTGCATGACACTGCCGGGCTTCCGCCACTTCGTCGCGGAGAAGGCCGAGACGCGGATCTACGCCTTCCTCTCCGCCTACCTAGTGGGCGGCCTCGAAGGGCATTTCTACCCGAACCTCTACAGCCCCGACGGCGTCGACATCGAGGCGACGGTCAAGTCGGCCACCGAGAACCGCGACCTCGTGCGCGGCATCAAGGGCCATGCCGAGATCGGGGGGTTCGCCCGCTGGGGCATCAAGGTCATGGAGATGGCCGCCGAGATCAGCCGCCGCTCCGACCTGCCGCTCTACGTGCATTTCGGTCAGCTCTGGGGCCTGCCCGAGAGCGGTGCCAACGGCGAGGACGCCAACACCATCATGGAGCGGGTGATCCCGCTTCTGCGCCCCGGCGACTTTCTCGCCCACCCCTTCACCCGGCATCCGGGCGGCTTCATCAACGAGGACGGCGTCGTCCACCCGATCATCCGCGCGGCGATGGATGCGGGCTTGCGGGTCGATGTCGGCCACGGCAGCCACTTCTCCTACCGGGTCGCCCGCGCCTCCCTGCCGGCGGGCGTGATGCCCTACACCCTCGGCGCCGACATGCACGGCTACAACACCGAGGTGCCGAAGCCCGCCGGCACCCCGGATGAGCACCACGACGACGAGAACCACCCCTTCCTCGGACAGGCACGCTTCAGCCTGACCCAGGCGATGAGCTCGATGATGGCGCTCGGCCTCTCCCTGGAGCAGGTCGTACCGATGGTGACCTCGCACCCGGCCGAGATGCTGGGGCTGTCCGATCGGATCGGCGCGCTGACACCGGGATTCACCGCCGACGTGTCGGTGCTCCACGACCATCGCGGCCGCTTTCTCCTGCGCGACAACGAGGACACGCAAGTCATCGCCCAGCGGCTGCTCCAGCCGGCCTTCTGCCTGCGCGCGGGCAAGCGCTTCGACGCCGATTCGCCGATCCTGCCGCAGGCGATCGCGGCGTGACGGCGCGACCGATCCTCGGCGAGGGCGTTGGCGCCCGCCTGCCGCGCAAGGAGGACGACCGCCTGATGCGCGGGCGCGGCCAGTATGTCGGCGACATCCGCATGCCGAAGATGCAGGACGTAGCCTTCGTGCGCAGTCCCCTGGCGCATGCCCGCATCCGGGCGATCCACGTGCCGGAGGCCTATCGCGACCGGGTGTTCACCGCGGCCGATCTCGACGGCGTGCAGCCGATCCGCGCGGTATCGGGCCTGCCGGGCTTCAAAGTCTCGGAGCAGCCGGTGCTGGCCGTGGGCAAGGTGCGGCAGGTCGGCGAACTGCTGGCGTTCTGCGTCGCGCCGACGCGGGCCGAGGCCGAGGACATCGCCGCCTCGATCGTCCTCGACCTGGAGGAGCTTCCGGCCGTCCACGACATGCTCGCCGCCCGCGAACCGGGTTCGGCCCTCGTCCACGAGCACTGGGGCGACAACGTCTTCCTGGAGACGCAGGTCGACGTGAACTTCGCCGACGCGCTCGATGCGCCGATCCAGGTCTCGCGCACGATCTCCACCGCCCGCCAGTGCATGGCGCCGATCGAGGGGCGCGGCGCCGTGGTGCATCTCGATCACCGCATGGACCAGCTCGTCGTTCACTCCGCCAGCCAAATGCCGCACATCGTGCGCAACGGCCTCAGCGAGTGCCTCGGGATCGAGCAGGGCCGCATCCGCATCGTCGCGCCCGATGTCGGCGGCGGCTTCGGCTACAAGGGCATTCTGCTCGCCGAGGAGATCTGCCTCGCATGGCTCGCCCTGCGCTGCGGCCACCCGGTGCGCTGGCTGGAGGACCGGCGCGAGCACCTCACCGCCAACGCCAATTGCCGCGAGCACCATTACCGCATCACCGCCTATGCCGACCGCGACGGAACGCTTCGCGGCATCGACTGCGAGGCCACCGTCGATTCCGGCGCCTACTCCGCCTATCCGTTCTCGGCCTGCCTGGAGGCGGCGCAGGTCGCGAGCATCCTGCCCGGCCCCTACGACTTCCCGAGCTACCGCTGTCGCACGTGGTCGGTGGCGACGAACAAGTGCCCGATCCTGCCCTATCGCGGGGTGGCGCGCACCGGCGTCTGCTTCGCGCTGGAACTCGTCCTTGACGCGGTGGCCCGCGAAGCCGGCATCGAGCCGTGGGTGGTGCGCGCGAAGAACCTGGTGCGGCCCGAGCAGATGCCGTTCGACAACATCACGAACAAGCACTTCGACAGCGGCGACTATCCGCAGGCGCTCGCCCGCGCGCTCGACGCCGTCGATCTGCCGGCCCTGCGCGCCCGGCAGGCCGCGGGCGAGCCGGACGGTCGCCGGGTTGGCCTCGGCCTGTCGATCTACTGCGAGCAGGCGGCGCACGGCACCTCGGTCTATTCCGGCTGGGGCATCCCGATGGTGCCGGGCCACGAACAGGCCGGCGCCCGCCTGACCCCGGACGGGGGCCTCGAACTGCGCATCGGCGCCCATTCCCACGGCCAGGGCCTTGAGACGACGCTCGCCCAGGTCGCCCACGAGATCCTCGGCGTGCCCGTCGCACGAACCCATCTCGTCCACGGCGACACCGCGATGACGCCCTATTCCACCGGCTCCTGGGGCTCGCGGGTGATGGTGATGGCCGGTGGCGCGGTGGCCACCGCCTGCCGGGAACTGGCCGACCGGGCGCTCGCAATCGGCGCGCACCTGCTCCAGGCCGAGATTTCGGAGTGTCGGTTCGCGGCCGGACGCGTGGTCGGCCCGACGGGCGACGTGTCGCTCGAAGAGATCGCCCGCACCTGGTACCGGCGGCCGCAGGATCTCGCGCCCGACGTGAACCCGGGCGGCCTCGAGGTCACCGCCGGCTACAAGCCGCAGCGCGATTCCGGCACCTTCTCCTACGCCGCGCACGCGGTGGTGGTCGCCGTCGATCCAGACCTCGGCGCGGTCGAGATCCTGGACTACGTCATCATCGAGGATGGCGGCGTGCTGGTGAACCCGCTGGTGGTCGACGGCCAGATCTGCGGCGGGCTCGCGCAAGGCATCGGCACAGCGCTCTACGAGGAGATGGCCTTCGACGACCGCGGTCAGCCCCTCGCCTCGACCTTCGCGGACTATCTCCTGCCCGGCGCCGCCGAGGTGCCCGATCCCCGGATCGACCACATGGAGACGCCCTCCCCCTACACGCAATTCGGCGTGAAAGGCATCGGCGAGGGCGGCGCCATCGCGCCGCCTGCGGCACTCGCCAACGCGATCAACGATGCGCTCGGGCCGCTGGGCGTCGAGATGCTGCGGTCGCCGATGAGCCAGCGCCGCATCGTCGAAGCCGTGCTCGCCGCCCGCCATCGGACGGCCATCGGCGCGAGGGCCGCCGCATGAAGGCCGCCCGCTTCGCCTACGAGCGCCCCGCCGACCTCGCTTCGCTCCTCGATCGGCTTGCCGAGGCCGACGGCGCGGTCAAGCTGATCGCCGGCGGCCAGTCGCTCGGGCCGATGCTGAACCTGCGGCTCGTCGAGCCCGACCGGGTCGTCGACGTGACCGGCGTCCCCGAGTTGCGGCAGGCGAGCCTCGACGGCACGACACTGGTGCTCGGCGCCTGCGTCACGCATGCCGACATCGAGGACGGCCGGGTGCCGGACGTGACCGGCGGTGCCATGGCGCGCGTCGCCTCGGCCATCGCCTACCGTCCCGTGCGCAACCGCGGCACCCTCGGCGGCAGCCTCGTCCACGCCGACCCCGCCGCCGACTGGGTCACGACGCTGATCGCGCTTCGGGCCGAGGTCGAGCTGGCCTCGCGATCCGGGCGCCGCCGCCTCGCCCTCGACGCCTTCGTCCGCGGCGCCCTCGACGTCGCTCTGGAGCCCGGCGAGATGCTGGTCGCCGTGCGGATCCCCGCGGTCCCGCAAGACCTCGCCTGGGGCTACGTCAAGCACTGCTCAAAGATCGGCGAGTTCGCCCACGCCATCGGTGCCGTTCTGATCGACCATCAAGCTGGGCATGGACGGGTCGTGATCGGCGCGATCGAGCGGGCGCCGCTCCTGTTAGCCGACGCCCGCCCGCTCTTCGGCGGCCGCATCGGCGCGGATTTCGCGGAGCGCTTCGACGCGCGGGCGGCCGACGCCGCCTTGAGGGAGGCGGGCATGGACGCCGCGATCGACCGCCACGTCCACGTCACCGTGCTCGCCCGCGCCGTCGCGCAGGCGGCGCGTCCCGCACCGGTACACCTGACGGAGGCTGCATGAGCACGGCGGCGCTTGCCCGCGACGACCGGATGCCGCTGACGCTCACGGTGAACGGCCGTGCCGTCCGCACCGAGGCCGAGCCGCGCACGCATCTGGCCGACCTGCTGCGCGATACCCTCGACCTGACCGGAACCCATCTCGGCTGCGAGCACGGCGTCTGCGGCGCCTGCACAGTGCTGCTCGACGGCGAGCCGGCCCGCGCCTGCCTGACCCTCGGCGGCGCCTGCGAAGGCAGCGTCGTCACCACGATCGAGGGCCTCGACGACGATCCTATCGCCGGCGAACTGCGCGCTGCGTTCAACCGCGAACACGCGCTCCAGTGCGGCTACTGCACCCCCGGCATGCTGGTCGCCGCCCGCGACCTCGTCATCCGCCTGCCCGAGGCCGATGAGCGGCGCATCCGCGCCGGGCTTTCGGGCAACCTGTGCCGCTGCACGGGCTACGCCGGCATCGTCCGGGCGGTGCGTGGCGTCATCGCGGAGCGCCGTGCACGAGGCATTCCCGCCGCCGCGCATGGCGGCGCGGAGGCCCTGCGCGCGCTCGGGCCTGTCGGCGCCAGGGCCGGGACGACCTCCGCCGGAGGCGCGACGGCGCCAGCCGCCCGCCCACCGGTCGCGGCACCCGCCGCAATCCTCGACATCGCGGACGACTTCGAGCCCGCCCACGCCTTCGAGCAAGCCTTCGCCGTCGCCCATTCCCCGGAGGCGGTGTTCGCAGTGTTCGGGGATCTGGCGGCCGTCGCCGCTTGCCTGCCAGGCGCCATGCTGACAGGCACGCCGCGGCCGGATGCGGTGGAGGGCGCGCTCCAAGTGCGGATCGGGCCGATCACGGCGCGCTTCGCGGGTCGGGCGCGGATCTGGCGCGACGCGCACGCCCGCAGCGGCCGAATCCTGGGGGCGGGAAGCGACGCGAGCGGACGCTCCGCCACGGAGGGCGAGATCCGGTATCGGGTCGAACCCGGGGAGGGACCCGGCACGGCGCGAGTGGTGCTCGCGGTCGGCTACACCTTGAAGGGGCCGCTGGCGCAGTTTGGCCGCCCCGGGCTCGTTCGCGACCTCGCGGGGCGGCTCACGGCCGAATTCGCGCGCAACCTAGAGGCCCGGCTGTCCGGCGCGGCGCCCGCACCGCCGGCCGACCTCCATCCGATCCGCCTGATCCTCGGCCTGCTGCTCGATCCGCTGCGCCGGCGGTTCGCCGCGTGGCGCGGGCCGCGGCCCTGACCTTCGCCCATCGCCTCACGACGCCCCGGAGACCGACATGACCCGCAAGACCCTCGCCCCCGCCCTGGCCCTGTCGCTGGTTCTCGCATCGAGCACGGCTTACGCGCAGGCGATCCGCATCGGCGTCAACGAGCCGCTCACCGGAGCGTTCGCGGCGTCCGGCACCTACGTGGTCAACGGCGCGAAGATCGCCGCCGACGAGATCAACGCCAAGGGCGGCGTGCTCGGGCGCAAGATCGAACTCGTGATCGAGGACAACAAGAGCAACCCCACCGAGGCCGCGGCGGTGGCCGAGAAGCTGATCACCAGCGACAAGACCCCGGTGCTGATGGGCGCTTGGGGCTCCAGCCTGACGCTGGCCGTGATGCCCAAGCTCGCCGACTACGAGACGGCGATGCTGGTAGAAACCTCTTCGTCCGGCAAGATCACCACGTCCGGCAACCCGTACGTCTTTCGCATCTCGCCGCCCTCGTCCCTGGAGGCCGAGACCTTCGCGCCGATGGTCGCCAAGCTCGGGCTGAAGAAGGTCGACTTCCTCATCCTGAACAACGATTTCGGCCGTGGAGCCGCGGCCGACTTCGGCACGATGCTCAAGGGCAAGGGCGTCGCCGTCGGCCTCGTCGAGACCATGGACCAGGGCGCGCAGGACATGAGCGCCCAGCTCTCGAAGCTGAAGGCCTCCGACAGCGATACCATCATGATAACCAGCGCCGTCGACCAGCTGGTGCTCATCTTCAAGCAGATGGCCGCGCTCGGCCTCAAGAAGCGGATCATCACCACCGGTGGCTCGCAGAACCCGGACCAGATCATCGCCCAGGCCGGCAGCGCCGCCGACGGCACGATGCACCTGACGACCTTCCTTCCCTGGTTCCCCGAGAAGACCCCGAACCCGCAAGCCACGGCCTACTTCATCGGCGAATGGAACAAGCGCGGCTTCCAGTTCGCCGGCGTCACCGAGAGCTTCCGTGGGTACGACGGCATCCGAGCGATCGCGCAGGCGATCGAGAAGGCGGGCTCCGCCGAGCCCGCCGCGATCACCAAGGCGTTCTGGTCGGTCGACTTCACCGGGCTCAACGGCCCGATCCGCTTCGCCAAGGCCGGCCCCGCCGGCAAGGAGAGCGGCCAGAGCAAGCCCGACGTCTACCTGATCGAGATCCGGGATGGGAAAGTCGCGGTTCCGACCCTCTGACTCCGCCAGCCCGATTGATCCCGGCCGGCACCGATTCCGGCCGGGCCCGCCCGCGACGGACAGGGACTGCCCGATGGCCGAATTCTACCAGCATCTCCTCAACACCCTGGTCCTCGGGGGCACCTATGCGCTCCTCGGGATCGGGCTGACGCTGATCTTCGGGATCATGAACGTCGTGAACTTCACCCACGGGGCGCTCTACACGGTGGGGGCCTACCTCACCTACCTCGCGGTGGCTGCGCTTGGACTGAACTTCTTCCTGGCGCTGCCGGCGGCGATCCTCGGGGGCCTCGTCCTCGGGGCCACGATCGAGCTCGTGCTGCTGCGGCCGTTGCGCGGCTCCGACATCGACACGACCATGCTGGTGATGATCGGGGCCGGCATCGTGCTGCAATCGGGAACGCTCTGGCTGTTCGGCGGCGTCGCCAAGGCGATCCCGACGCCGTTTCCGGAGGCGCCGCTTCAGATCGGGCCGGTTTCCGTTTCGTGGCTCCGCCTGTTCGTCCTCGGCGCGGCGCTGGCCCTGATCGTGCTCACCTACGTTCTGATCAACCGCACCCGGCTCGGGCTCGCCATGCGGGCGGCCTTCCAGGACCACGACACCGCCGCCCTGATGGGCGTCAACGTGCGACTGATCTACACCGCGACCTTCGCCATCGGGTCGAGCCTCGCCGCCGCGGCGGGCGCGCTCCTAGGCCCCGTCTACGTGGTGTTCCCGCAGATGGGCGGGATGGCCGAGCTGAAGGCCTTCGCCATCGTCATCCTCGGCGGGCTCGGCAACATCACCGGCGCCGCGATCGGCGGCTTCATCCTGGCGCTCGCCGAGGAACTCGGCGCCGGCTACATCTCCTCGGGCTACCGCGACGCGATGGGCTTCCTGATCATCATCGCGGTGCTGGTGTTCAAGCCGACCGGGCTGTTCGCCAAGGCGGAGCGCATCGGATGACCCGGCTCGCTCCCCTCGCCATCCTCGCGGGCCTTGGCCTGCTGCCGCTGGTACTCGGCACCAACCCGTATCTCCTCAACGCGCTGATCACGACCGGCATCTTAATCATCGCCGCAATGAGCCTGAACCTGCTGCTCGGCTTCACCGGGCAACTCAGCCTCGGGCACATCGCGTTCTTCGGCATCGGCGCCTACGTCAGCGCCCTCACGAGCCTCGGCTTCGACGTCGATCTCGGCTTCGGCCTGCGCGTCGTGCACGAGCCCTGGCCGGCGGCGATCGGCTTTCCCCTGGCGATCCTTGCAGCGGGCGCGTGCGGCTGGCTCGTCGGTCGGCTGTCGTTCCGGGTGCGCGGCGCCTACTTCGTCATCGTCACGATCTCGTTCGCCGAAGTCGTGCGGCTCGTGGCGCTGAACTGGGTGGAACTGACTCAGGGGCCGCTCGCGCTCACCGGCATCCCGGCCTTCACCCTCGGCCTGCCGGGGCTCGGCACCTGGACCCTGAAGACCAAGCTGCAGAACTACTACCTCGTCCTCGCGGTCGGTACGCTCTGTTACCTGATCGTCGCCCGCCTCGTCGGCTCGCGCTTCGGTCGGGCGATGCGCGGACTCAAGGAGAACGAGTCGCTCGCGCTCTCGGTCGGCATCGACGCGACCCGCACGCTCACCATCGCCGCGGTGATCTCAGCGGGAATGGCGGGCGCCGCCGGCAGCCTCTACGCGCACTATCTGCGCATCATCGACCCGGACGTGTTCCAGTTCTCCACCACCGTGACGATGGTGATCATGGTGGTCGGCGGCGGCAAGGGCACCTTGCTCGGGCCGATCATTGGTGGGGTGATCTTCGGGATGCTGCCGGTGGCGCTCCGCCCCGTGATGGCGCCGGAAGCGCAGTGGATGGTCTACGGCCTCGTCCTGATCGCGATCCTGTTCATGGTGCCGAAGGGCATCGTGCCGGGCCTGGCCGGCCTCGTCCGACGGCGCTCGGCGCCGGCCCCCGCCCCGCTCGCGGCCGAGGTGCACCCATGAGCGCGCCGCTTCTGGCGACCGACCATGTCGGGGTGCGCTTCGGCGGCCTCGTGGCCATCGCCGACCTGCATTTCGACGTCCATCCGGGCGAGATCGTCAGTCTGATCGGCCCGAACGGGGCCGGGAAGACCACCGCCTTCAATGTGATGACCGGCTTCCTGAAGCCGAGCCGTGGGCAGGTGCGCTTCCGCGGCATCCCGCTCGGCGGCCTCCAGCCCCACGAGATCGTCCGGCTCGGGCTCGCGCGCACCTTCCAGCGCACCAGCGTGTTTCCCGACGACACCGTGTTCGACAATGTGATGATCGGCCTGCACCGACGTGGCTCGTCCGCGGACCGTCCGAGCCTGCTCGACACCCTCCTCGGGCGCGACGGCGCCACTGAGCGGGCCTCGCGGGGCCGGGCGCTCGCACTGCTCGACCGGGTCGGTCTCGCCGCCCGCGCGAATGAGAAGGCGGGCGCGCTCGCCTATGGCGAGCAACGCCTCGTCGGCGTGGCGCTTGCGCTGGCCAGCGATCCGACGATGCTTCTCCTCGACGAGCCGGTCTCGGGCATGAACGCCTCCGAGACCCAGGTCTTCGTCCGCCTGATCCGCGCGATCCGCGACGACGGCGTCACGATCCTGCTGGTGGAGCACGACATGCCGATGGTCATGGCGGTCTCCGACCGCATCGCCGTGCTGAACCACGGACGCCTGATCGCGCAGGGGCCGCCGGCGGCGATCCGCACCGATCCGGCGGTGATCGAGGCCTATCTCGGCCAGGGCAGCGCGGCCCGAGAGGCCGCCCACCGAGCCGCCGCACGGGAGACGAGCGATGCTTGAGATCCGCGACCTCGTCTGCGGCTACGGACACGTGACGGCGCTGAAAGGTCTCACGATCGAGGTCCGGGCCGGGCAGCTCGTGGCGCTGGTTGGCGCCAACGGGGCCGGCAAGTCGACGATGTTGCGTGCCATCTCGGGCCTCGTCCCCGCCCGCTCGGGTTCGATCCGCCTGGAGGGCTGCGACATCACCGGAGCCGACCCGCGCCGCGTGCTCGGCCACGGCATCGCCCATTGCCCCGAGGGGCGCCGGGTCTTCCCCCAGATGAGCGTCGCCGAGAACCTCGCGATGGGGGCCTATCTCCGGCGCGACAAGGCCGGCATCGCCGCCGACCTCGCCCGGATCTACGGCGAGTTCCCGCGTCTCGCCGAGCGCCGGGCGCAGGCGGCCGGAACGCTTTCGGGGGGCGAGCAGCAGATGCTGGCGATCGGCCGGGCGCTGATGGCGCGGCCCAAGCTCGTCCTGTTCGACGAGCCGTCCCTGGGGCTCGCCCCCAACATCGTCGAGCGGATGTTCTCGGTGATCCGCGCGATCTGCGATGCCGGGACGACGGTCCTGCTCGTAGAGCAGAACGCCTTTGCCGCGCTCGAACTCTGCGACTACGCCTACTTGTTGGAGACCGGCCGCATCGTCCTGGCGGGCAAGGGCGCCGACCTGATCGCCGACCCGCACGTTCGCGACGCTTACCTTGGCGGCTGACCCGAGGCGGCGCGTGCGGACGCACCTCGGACCGCTCGACATCCGCGACGGCCCCGCGCCGACGCCGATCCTGGTAGGAGGCCAACACCTGATCCTCATGCGGGACGGCGCAAGGCTCGTCGCGGCGGAGCGGGCTTGCCCTCACGAAGGCGCTGACCTGTCGCTTGGACGCTGCGCGGCGGGCCGGATCCATTGTCCGAGGCACCAGGCCTCCTTCGACCTCACGTCAGGAGCGGTCTCGCTGGGCTGGTCCTTCCGTGCGCTTCGCCTCTACCACGTGGACCAAGCGCTCGGCGGACTCTGGATCACGATAGACTCAGCTTAAAGCGACTCTGGCCGGTAAGAGCCTCTGTCGTTTAGGGGGGGCATAAGTGGCCCGCACACGCTCCACCCCGACCACCCCGCCCGCTTCGCGAGCATCGCTGATGCGCGATGACCCTCGCGTACTCGGCCACTCCGCCGCGCACGGTTCGCTCGCCGGGGACGAACTCCCCACGCTGCACCCCGTGGTCCTCGAAAACCTTTATTCGAGCCATCTTCATGCTCCGCTCAGGGGCGAAACGATGCCGCCATTCTTGCTTGCCCCTGCTCCACCCCGCTGCTACACATCCTGTGGCGGCAGCGAAGCTAACCGTCTGTATTGGCTTAGCTTTTTGTATGGCTTTTTAGAGGGTCCGTATCCAGGTCCCCCAGCCAATGAATTTTCAACGACTTAGCTTCAACGACGAGCGCTTACGGCGGCAGGTTTGACTTTTCTTCGGAACGGTCTTCCCCGTGCAGATCGCCGATCACGCGTGCGTTCGACCGTTTCATGTCGGTGGTACGTCGGCGTCGCGTAGGCCGTGCGTTGGCCCAAGATATCGGCGATCTCCCGATCCGTATTTCCCGAGCTCGCACAGGTCGGTCGCGACGCTGTGGCGTAGGCTGTGCGCCGTCAGCTCCGGGCGCACCTGTCCTGCCTCTCCCGGCCGGGCGCGCAGCTTGCGCCAGGACGCGTTCCACCCGCCATCGGTCCACGGCGTGCCTTCCGGGCGTGACGAGCAGATGCGTTCGGCTCGGCGGGCGCTTGTTCGAGGATTGTGGCCAGCGGTGCCGGGCACGGCACGCAGACCTCGGCATCCCCCTTCCCCGTCCCGAGGGCGATCATGCCGTCCTGATAAGCGGCGGCCGGCATCGCACGCACGTCTCCAAGACGGCCCCCAAGGTGCCGCGTGAAAGCCAGCGGTGCCTTCCGCTGGATAGGCGCCGCGGCCAGCCCTGCCTCGCGCTCCGCCACCGACCAGAGCCGGTTCCGATGCCCCTCCCCTGTCGCCTTGCGGATCTTCTCGACGCGTAGCGCCACGTTGGTCTCGGTCGTGGACCCATCAGCTCATCGCCACATTCGAATGGCCACGGGTTTGATGGTGGCGAGGACGGTTTGGGCCGCAGGAACTCCGGAGTCGTGCGATATTCCTGGATGAGGTGGCCGAGCGCGTGCCGGACGGCCGCCTTCGATTTCCACGCTCGATCCGGGCGCTGAACCTCGACCGCGAAGGCAGCGGTGCCGAATTCGGAAGGCCGGCCTTCTGACAAGACGTCGATCCTCCACGCACCCGATGATTTGTGCGAAGCTTCCGTCGATCATCGCGGGAGCGTGGCTGCAAAACGAGACATGAACCGCTGCCGAAGCTTGGCGGCCATCGATTTTGGCGTTGGCAATTCATGATGGAGAGCCATGTCAAGATCAAATGGCATTGCCGGCTGAGACCCGACTCCAGTCTTTTGCATCGTTACATAAAATTCATGGGATTTTTTCAACGTTGGCAGTATGTCGATGATATTAAATTCTACCAATCCCATAGATATCAACTCTTGAAATATTTTTATGAAGCTGTAAGGAGTATATACCGTGCAGTGAACATCGTGATAGCTGTTGTTTAACGAAACATCTTTCGCAACGTTTAAGGCGTTGCCAAGTTGTCCATCGAACATATCATCGGGCTCCCGCCCATGCCCGGCCCAAATCGCATTCGGATCGACATTCACGGTACGTGCAACGTGCTCGAACACCTGTGCCGGACTGGCGATGCGCGCGCCAGCGAGGTAGTGCGCGACCAGGTCTCCTGTCGTCGAGGTCGTGCGGCGAAAATCGAAGGTGAACCTTTTGTCGGGGACAACGAGAAACAAGATGCCGTCGGCTTTCAAGGCGCTTGCTAGGCCCTGGACCCAGCGAATTGGATCAGGCAGATGCTCAATCACGTGGCTGGCGACGATGTAATCCACCGGTCCTCTCTGACCGAGGGCCTCGGCGAGATCTTGGTGCTCCAGCACAAGATCGACATCCACGATGCGATCGGCGTCGGGGCGCATCACATCATGAGCCGCATATTTTGCTTGCAGATGTTCCGTGGATAGATGATCGGCGTAGAGCACATCACCATCGCTGCGTAAGATGATCGGCCGATTCAGGGGGCCAAGCTCGACTCCCAACTTGCCTTTCGGGCGCACGGACTTGAGTGCCTGCTCTCGCCTGAAACGTACGATCTTATCCATCTTAGCAATCCGACCGTGCCTGCCCCCATTCGGCGGCCCGGCTTCGAAGTTAGTGCATTGTCGGGCGCGTGACGATGGCGGGGTGGGCGAGCGGCGGCGAGCTGCTCGGTTCCGTCGGCCAGATGACGGCCTCCAGCGCAGGCGTCGGGTAGCCGAGTGACGAGCGTGGACGGATGATGTCGGCGTGCCTCCGCCAATGCTCGATTCCGACGCTGACTTCCCTGAGGATGGAGATCACCTCGCCGTTCAGGTGTTCGTCGCGGAGGGTCGTGTCCCTTGGCGTGGTGTAGCTCGGTGAGGACCACCACGATCACCGGCTTGGGCCGGGACGATCAGGCTGCCAGAGTGGGCAGGCTGACCAGGGGATCATCGCCGATCGGGGCGATGCTTTCCAGGGTCATGT
>NZ_JAKSYQ010000242.1:0-1321 GCF_022829665.1 Methylobacterium sp. E-041
CTCCGCAGATCATCGGCCGTGAAATCCTGCCGCAACGCCACCGCAGCCGACATGGCAAACCCTCCCGGTTCGCCTCATCGAATCAGATCCGCCCACGCAACGAAACCCCGTGAGTCACCCTCAGCGTCGATTGGTATTATAGAGCTAACGGGCGCCACCAAACTCCCATTGAATAGCAACGGCAAGTTGGAGTTGCGGCGTATTGTGGTTGAGCCCGAAGCCGACGGCAACACCCAAGATGGCGCGTTGGCTTCTTAGGCGATGCCTCGCTCCAACCTGTACGAGACTATAATCTGGTTGTCCTAGCTCCTGTTGCTCCCGAGCATAGGTTGTAACAAGCGCCGTGTCGGTGGATATCGCCTGTCCAACCGAGGCATTTAATAGCGTGCGTGTTGTTCTCTCGCCAGGCGCTGGATCGAAGCGGTAGACGCCTCCAAGGTTCAAGCTAACGCCGAGCGGAAGTTCCCCACTCCTGAGAGTCTTGCCGAATAGAAGGGTGCCTTCGGTCTCATAGGCCGTACCGCCTGGGCCGTAGAGCGCACGAACACGCCCAAGTAGCCCGACGATCGGCATGACCCGCCTCTCGTCCGTGATCTGGTAGAGCGCCCCCAGACGCGTCGTCCCGCCGAGATTGGCATTGGTACCTCCCTCAGTAGACCCAGGAACGTCCGCACTGACCGTCCCTAGTCGGCGACGGATGTCGAGGTTCCCGTAGGCTCCCGTCTGACCGATCCTCACATCGAGCTTCGGCGCTACGCCATAGCTTAGTTCGCTCTCCGCCCCTGCTGTGCCACGCACACGCCCGGTCGCTGCTCGTTCATACGACCCGCCGATGGAAAAAGTCGACTCTCCGGGCGACGTGGCATGAGGATCGGAGACCTCGAAAGGATCATCAGCTAGTGTAATAGGGTCATCCTGAGCATAGGCCGGCGTAATTGATGCCAACCAAATGCTCAAAATTACAGCTGCAAAATCGGAGAAGCGGTGGGGCATTGCTTCTCCTTTCTAGCCATGGCAGCGCAGGCTTCGTCGAGATCAAAGACATGTTCGGGCTTTTATATCGGCGAGTTCGAAATTGCTCGTTGGCCCGTCGGAAACAGTATTGCGGCATCCGAGCGGAGGGGGCCTGCAACGTAGCTACCTCGGTCACGGCTTTCGGTGCTGTCGCAGCCATCGCGTTGCCTCCTCCAGCGTGGCGAAGATCGGCGCTGAGATACCAACGAGCCGTCCGAAGGCCGCCTCCACGAACCAGCCCGGGCCCACCTCGTGCTCGGGGGTATCAAGGCGCACCAGCACGGCGATCAGCAGGCCGTTTGCCAGG
>NZ_JAKSYQ010000244.1:0-780 GCF_022829665.1 Methylobacterium sp. E-041
GCCCCCGACCCACCCCTTACGAAGTGGAACTGGACCATGTCGCTCCTCGCCTGGATCGTGCTCGGCCTGATCGCCGGCTTCATCGGCAGCAAGATCGTCAACAACACCGGTCAGGGGCTCGTCGTCGACATCCTGCTCGGCATCGTCGGCGCCGTCGTCGGCGGCTTCCTGTTCAACCAGTTCGGCCAGCCCGGGGTGTCCGGGGTGAACCTTTACAGTTTGCTCGTCGCCATCGTCGGCGCCGTGGTGGTGCTATGGATCTACCACACCCTCATGGGCCGCCGACGGGTGCTTTGATCCAGGCGAACCCTCTTCGCCGATACAGGCCGAAGACCGACCCGATCTCTTAAAACGAAAGCATACCAACTATGGCGTTGTCCCCCGACACCACCCGTTCGACTTTTGATCACGAAGTCCCGACTTCCAGCTTGGCCACCCCGGCCGAGGACATGCGCACGATGGCGCTGCACTCGGTCTCTTGGGGGGCGGTGCTCGCCGGCGCCGTGATCGCGCTGGTCGCCCAGGTCATCCTGAACATGGTCGGGCTCGGCATCGGACTGTCGACCGTCGACCCGGCGGGCAACGGCACGCCCACCGCCGGGTCGCTCTCGTCCGGCGCCGGCATCTGGTTCGTGATCTCCGGCATTCTCGCAGCCACCGCCGGCGGCTGGCTCGCCGGGCGCCTCTCGGGGAAGCCCGCCAACACCACCACCGCCTACCACGGGCTGCTCGCCTGGGCGGTCTCGACGCTGGTCGTCGTGTACCTGCTGTCCTCGGCGG
>NZ_JAKSYQ010000247.1:0-1008 GCF_022829665.1 Methylobacterium sp. E-041
CCGTTCTCGGGCCGCGGGAGACGGGCGGCGATCGGCCCGTCGCGGCGCAGGCTGTCGGCGTAGGCGAGGCGGCCGCCCCGCCGGATCCGCCAGCCGTCCTCGACCAGCCCCGCCTCCACCCGCTCGCCGCGGGCGGCCCAAAGAGTTCCTGGAGGCTGGCAAGAAGCGCCTGTCCGGCGACACGTCTCGTGCGGCCACCACCGATGAGGTGCGGGATCTCCGTCGCGAAGCGTGGGCGCTGAAGAAGTTCGTAGCTGATCTCGTCTTGGAGAGCCGGTTGCTTAAACAAAGCATGAGCCGAGCTGGGCGCGACGAGGCATGAGGTACCCGGCCCGCGAGAAGCTGGAGATGATCCGGCTGGTCGAGCAATCCCACCTGCCGGTGCGTGCCACCCTGGACAAGCTCGGCATCACGCGCTCAACGTTTTACCGTTGGTACGACGCCTACCAGCGCAGCGGCCCCGAGGCGTTGAATGACCAACCTTCGCAGCCGAGCCGGGTCTGGAACCGTTTACCTGCGGAGATCCGCGAGCAGATCGTTGCCTTGGCTCTGGAACAGCCTGAACTCAGTCCGCGTGAGCTGGCGGTGCGCTTCACCGACGAGCGCCGCTACTTCGTTTCGGAAGCGACCGTCTAGGGGGTGTCATCGCTTGAGCCAATCGAGGGCTGCAGCGCGGGAGAGGACGCCCATGAAGCTGGCGGCGGTCTTCTCGTAGCGGGTGGCGATGGCACCCCCTAGAGGCTGGTATGAACTGGCTGCCAGTCGATCGGCTTGTTTGTGCATGAGGCAGACGAAGGCGACGAGGTGGAGATCGGCGAGCGTGCTGGGATAGCGGTCGTAGTCTTTGACGAAACGACGGCAGCGGGTCGCCCCGGCGAAGGCGCGCTCCAGCACTCAGCGGGGCGGCAGTATGACGACGCCCCGCTTGGCCTCGGGCAGTCTGGCTGCTGTTCCGCTGGCGCCGCGCTCTCCGCACAGAAGCATCGCCGCCGCCGGTGGCGTCCCGCC
>NZ_JAKSYQ010000165.1:0-801 GCF_022829665.1 Methylobacterium sp. E-041
GCCGGGCGAAGACCGCCGCGTCGCCCACCCGCCGCGCGGTGGCCTGGAACGTCGATTCCGACGCGTCCACCAGCCGCGCGAACTGCTTGGGCATGCTCTCGCGCGATACCGGCCACAGCCGCGTGCCCGAGCCGCCGCACAAAATGATAGGAACGACGAGAGCAGAAGGATGAGCCATTCAGCGGTGAGGCCTTTTCGAGAAATCTTAGTCGATATGATGGCTAGAACTGAACGGTATGAGGTGAGCAGTTTTAGGTATTCTCAAAATCTAGACTATGTATTTCCGAGCTAAAACACTAAAATATTCGTCATTTTTTCTTAAACATTAGGCAATATGATGATATTTTAGATGATTTATTTTTTCTGCAGCATCAAACATCGATTGCGCAAGCTCGAGCAGGGTATGACCTTTCGGCGTTAGGTGACATGCCGAAACACCCGCCGAACCTGCACAAATCAAACGCTGGTTAAGGGCTTCTTCAAGTTTAAGTACACGGCGGGCCACGGTGGAATGATGCACGTCGAGCCGCTTGGCCGCGGCTCGGATCGATCCCGCTTGCGTCACGACCAGAAAGAGACGGATATCTTCCCAATCCAGCTGTGCCAGATCGCGCGGCTTCTTTGGCATGCGCCAGATCCCACTGTCAGCGGCCATCCGGTGAGCGGACGCCGTACCAGAGATCCTTGACCTGGTCGTAGTGGACCTTGGCGCTGTAGACCGCCACCGGCACCGCGGTGTAGCGCACCGTCAGACGGCCGATCGCCTGGACCACGCCGTAGGAGAAGATCACCCGGTCGCGC
>NZ_JAKSYQ010000254.1:0-625 GCF_022829665.1 Methylobacterium sp. E-041
ACCGGGGCAGTCGACGTGCGCGTAGTGCCGGTTCGTCGTCTCGTACTCCACGTGCGCCGTCGAGATCGTGATCCCGCGCGCCTTCTCCTCGGGAGCCTTGTCGATCTGGTCGTAGGCCGTGAACGTCGCCCCGCCGGACTCCGCCAAGACCTTCGTGATCGCCGCCGTCAGCGACGTCTTGCCGTGGTCAACGTGACCGATCGTGCCGATGTTGCAGTGCGGCTTCGTGCGGGCAAACTTCTCTTTGGCCATGGTAGCCTCCGGTTCGATGAGGGGTGCGCGCCGGACCTGCGGTCAGGCCGGCGACGCGGATGGGATGTCGAGGAAAGACTTACGCGTACTTGGCGATGACCTTGTCGGCTTCGCCGCGCGGCACTTCCTCGTAGTGGTCGAACTGCATCGTGAAGTTGGCGCGGCCCTGCGAGAAGGAGCGCAGCTGGTTCACGTAGCCGAACATGTTGGCGAGCGGCACCATGGCGTTGATGACGTTCGCGTTGCCGCGCATGTCCTGGCCCTGGATCTGGCCGCGGCGGGAGTTGAGATCGCCGATCACCGAGCCGGTATACTCCTCCGGCGAGACGACCTCGACCTTCATCACCGGCTCGAGCAGCACGGAGCCGCCCTT
>NZ_JAKSYQ010000008.1:0-2000 GCF_022829665.1 Methylobacterium sp. E-041
CCGGATCTTCACCTCCTACGACGACATCCTCGATCGGTGTTGTGAGGCCTGGAAACGCTTCGTCGCCCAACCCTGGCTCATCATGTCCATCGGACTGCGCCAGTGGGCCTATCGGTTATGATCAATGCCGGTTGGTATAAGAAGCCGCTTCCCGCGTGATCCTTGAAGGCGTTCGCCCTCCTGACGTAGCGAAGTACCGTCCGCGGATCGCGGTACCCCGACACCTCCATGATGCGAGCGAGATCGCCCCCAGCGGGTTCCTGCGTTGTAGGAATAGCGGGTGATCAACCACAGGTAGGGGGATGTCGGGCCTAAACAGCTATGCTCGGTAAGCGGCAATTCGTTGTTCACGAGGCATGGGCGAGCGTTTCGCCAAAGTCGAACCGATACGGCGTGCAAAGACTTAATCCAGAGACGGCGGGCGCCCTTTAGTTTGGCTTACGTCGCATCGAACCAAAAAAGCCCTCAATTTCGATTTCCAGCATTCGGGTGCTGAACGTCCGGATAATCGTGCCGTGAATGGCTCCGTCACGCATCTCGATTGTTGCGGTTTTGTGATTGTACGAGAACGTCATTTGTTGCTCGCCGAACGATGCCCAGAGCACGTTCACCGGAATGTCGCCGTCCTTGATCTGCAGCATGAGCGTACCTGGATTGGCCTGCCATGCAATCCCGCCGATCAACGCGAGAGTAATCGTGATGACGCCCATCGTCCCTTCTTCAGCCCGATCCATGATGCCATTCATGTAGGCGCGAAGCGTGTCGATGTCCGTAGCGGTGCTGACGATAACTGCCTCCCTTCAAGGGTTTAGATTAGAAACTTCGACGGGGTTCGAGCTGGGCATCAGAATTTGAAGGCTCTGGAGCAGTGCTGCTTTGTCGTTTGTAGAGCGAACAATACCCCAAATCGAAGCAGGAAAATAAAGGATCTCCTTGCCGCATCAGAGACTAATGCTGACGGGAGACCCGGGAAGCGACTCCGTTGGCCCGCAAAGATTTAGTGTTCAGTCCCCGGGCGGTTCTGCCGAGGAGTTTCACCGTTATTTTTGGTGAAGTCGGATCGTTCTGGGTCACCTTTGGACTCTGCAACCTTGCCGCGAATTACTGACGCAACTACAATAACTGTAGTCAAAGTCATCAGCGCTAGGCCGGCGATGAGATATTCGTTGCCTGGCATAAATTTATTCCTCATATTTTGACAACAACACAATTAAACGGAAATATTCAGTTAGTTTTATTAGAAAAATACTCGTTAATCAGCGGATAGTCTTTTCGCGTTGGCCGCCACGTGCTCGCGGTATCGCGCAATGACGACTTCGGGGGAGCTGCCCATCATCAGTGTACCGGCGGCCTCCATGCTCGCCTGGATCTTCTCGACCACCATGGAGTGCATCTCAGCCCTAGCCTCACGGCCGCCCCAGGCTAGCCGGACAAGGCGAAGTTCAATGACCTTTTGGCATTCGAGAGCGAGCATCATCGATGAGAAGAAGGGATTGTACACAGCACACTCCTCACCACATGGGTCGGGTATCTGGATAGAAGAAAATCTGCTGGCTTTAGCTCTTATGCTGACGCTTGATTTGGGTTGAAACGCTGGATGAGGCGCAATCTACACCCGTTGACTCCACCGGGGGCAGGCGAGGGTCAACGGGCGCAGACGGCGGACGTAATCGGGAATGAACGTCAGCGTCTGCATCTTAGAGATATTTGCACGCCAAATATCATCAATTCATTTTTTTTGGACGATTTAACTGTCTGTCGGCGGTAAATAATAGCATCAGACGAAACCATCCGATCAAGTCGGCTCTTTTAGAGTCCGTCCGATAAGTCATGACGCTCGGCCGAGCCTTCGGACGAGAATCATGACGGCGGCGGCGTAGAGGAAGGCTTGGGCCGAGGCGAGGGTCGCCTCCGGGTCTTTCCAAAGGCGGCGGTTGCGGCTGATCCAGCCGAAGAAGCGTTCGACCACCCATCGGCGCGGGTGCACGGCAAAGCCGACC
>NZ_JAKSYQ010000269.1:0-4118 GCF_022829665.1 Methylobacterium sp. E-041
CCCGCGCCGATGGGTGGTCGAACGCTTCTTCGGCTGGATCAGCCGCAACCGCCGCCTTTGGAAAGACCCGGAGGCGACCCTCGCCTCGGCCCAGGCCTTCCTCTACGCCGCCGTCATGATCCTTGTCCGAAGGCTCAGCCGAGCGTTATGACTTATCAGACGGACTCTGAGACAGGCTGAGCTAATCCAGCCTCTTTCTTTCCCAATGTCTTTCTCAAACTCGCGCCCGTTACCCTGCCACTGGCTGGCGCCCCACCAGACGCGATCGGGCCGGCGGGTGACCTCAGCCCCTCAAGCGACGGCCTCCAGCAATTGCCCCGGGCAGCGGGCCCCGGGCTCCAGCGATCAGGCCAGCGGACCGCGCCTTTATCTTGTCGAGGATCACGTCGAGGGAACTGTCTGGCCGCTGCTGCACCTGTGCCGTGACCGGCTCGCCGTTGTTGATGACGTTGCCCTTAGCAAATGCGGCGTTGGCGTTCGCTGGTGTGCGAGTGGACATCACTCGACAGGTCGTCGGCGACGCGTAGAGTCCTTTGCATGCGTCACCCCCTGCTCGCCGCCATCGTCATGTTGCAGGGCGGGGGCGCATTCGCTGCTGAACCGATCGTCGGTCGCGCCAGCGTCACCGACGGCGACACGGTGGTGATCCAGGGCACTCGTATCCGTCTCTTCGGGATCGACGCGCCGGAGAGCGCTCAGGTGTGCGAGGACGCCGCCGGCAAGGAGTATCGCTGCGGACAGGTTGCTGCCCTCGCGTTGTCCGACCGGATCGGCGAGGCGCCAATCTCATGCGAGCCCCGGGACACCGACTGCTACGGTCGCACTTTAGCCATCTGTAGGAAGAGCCTTGAGGACCTGAACGCCTGGATGGTGGCGCAGGGCCACGCCGTCGCGTTCCGGCGCTACTCGAGCGAGTATGTGGGACAGGAAGCGCAGGCACGTGCGGCCTAGCGCGGGATCTGGGCTGGCACGTTCGAAGACCCAGCGGGCTGGCGCCGGACACGTCGAGGTGGAGCAGCGGCGCGAGCGGCCGATGAGCCGACGCCGGCCGGTTCGAACGCTTCGATGACCTGCACGATCAAGGGCAACATCTCGGCCAAGGGTGACCGGATCTACCACCTGCCGGGTACGAGCGCCTACACGCGCACCGTGATCGACGAGCGAGCCGGCGAGGGCATGTTCTGCACCGAGGACGAGGCGAAAGCAGCCGGGTGGCGGGCACCGCGGGGATGAGATGGATCTAGAGGAGGCGGCGTTCCGACGCCAACCATGAACCAGAGTCCGACGCCCCCCCAATTTGATCGGGGTGCGCCCATCGAGACGCTCGCCGGCACGATTGAGCGCGTCACCTTCCACAACGCCGAGACCGGCTTCTGCGTGCTCAAGGTCCAGGCGCGGGGAAAGCGCGACCTTGTGCCGGTGATCGGACATGCGCCTGCCATTGCCGCCGGTGAATGGATCACCGCAACTGGGATCTGGTTCACCGACCGGCAGCACGGGCTCCAGTTCAAAGCAGACACGCTCAAGGCCACGCCACCGACCGGGGTGGAGGGCATCGAGCGCTACCTCGCGTCCGGCTACATGCGCGGCATTGGGCCGGCCATGGCCAAGCGCATCGTGGCGCTGTTCGGAGAAGCCACCTTCGAGGTCATCGAAGCCGAGCCCGAGCGCCTGAAGGAGGTCTCTGGTATCGGCCCAACGCGGGCGGCTCGCATCGTCTCCGGCTGGGCCGAGCAGAAGGCCGTGCGCGAGATCATGATCTTCCTGCACGCGCACGGCGTCGGCACGGCGCAGGCAGTGCGGATCTTCAAGACCTATGGCTACGAGTCGATCGCCGTGATGAGCGAGGATCCCTACCGCCTCGCCCGTGACATCCGCGGCATCGGCTTCCGGACAGCGGACGCGATCGCCATGCGTCTCGGGCTGACGAAGGAAGCGCCGCAGCGGCTGCGGGCGGGCGTGTCGTTCGCGCTGCACACGGCCATGGACGAGGGACATTGCGGCCTGCCGATCGAGCGGCTGATCGTGCTTGCTCAGAAGCTTCTCGAGGTTGACGTCGCCCTCGTCCGCACGGCCGTCGCCGACGAGCTCGCGCGCGGCGAGGAGGTCATCGCCGACACGGTCGACAATGAGCCGTGCGTCTTCCTGAAGGGCCTGCATGCCGCCGAGCGAGCGATCGCAGAGCGGCTCGTCACCCGGGCCCGTGGTTCACCACCCTGGCCCAGCATCGACCTCGACAAGGCTCGGCCCTGGGTGGAGGCAAAGACGGGCAAGACGCTGTCGCCCTCTCAGGCCGAAGCCATCCGTCTGATGCTGGCCTCGAAGCTCTGCGTCATCACGGGCGGGCCGGGCGTTGGTAAGACCAGCACCTTGGACTCCCTGCTGCGCATCCTCACGGCCAAGGGTGTGAAGGTGCTGCTTGCAGCCCCCACGGGGCGTGCCGCCAAGCGGATGACCGAGCAGACCCGGCTTGAGGCCAAGACCATTCACCGCCTGCTGGAGATTGACCCAAAGCGGGGCGGCTTCTCACGCAACGAGGAGAACCCGCTCGACTGCGACCTGCTCGTGCTCGACGAGTGCTCGATGATCGACGTACCATTGATGAACGCCCTGCTGAAGGCGGTGCCGGAGGGCGCTGGGCTTCTCCTTGTTGGCGACGTCGATCAGCTCCCCTCGGTCGGCCCAGGCCAGGTGCTGGCCGACGTCATCGCGTCTGACCGCGTGCCGGTGGCGCGACTGACTGAAGTGTTCCGGCAGGCAGCCGAGAGCCGGATCATCGTCAACGCGCACCGCATCAACCAGGGCCAGATGCCGGAGCGGCCACAGCCGGGCGAGAAGGCCGACTTCTACCTGATCGAGATCGACGATCCTGACGTCGGTGTCGCCAAGCTGATCGAAGTCGTGACCAAGCGCATCCCGCGCTCCTTCGGTCTCGATCCAATCCGCGACGTCCAAGTCCTGACGCCGATGCTGCGTGGCTCGCTTGGATCGCGCAACCTCAACCACGAGCTCCAGCGCGTGCTCAATCCGAACCCGTCCCAGCAGATCGAGCGCTTTGGCTGGCGCTTCGCTCCCGGCGATCGAGTGATGGAGACCCAGAACGACTACGATCGCGACGTCTTCAACGGCGATCTCGGCATGGTGGCGCGCATCGACGAGGAAGAAGGCGCGGTCGTGGTCACCTTCGATGGGCGTGAGGTCGTCTACCCCTACGGCGAGCTCGACACGCTGGTGCCAGCCTTCGCCACGACGATCCACAAAAGCCAGGGCTCGGAGTATCCTGCCGTGGTGATCCCGATCGTGACGCAGCACTTCAAGATGCTGGCGAGGAACCTGCTCTACACCGGTGTCACGCGCGGCAAGCAGCTCGTCGTGCTGATCGGTCAGCGCAAGGCGATCGGCATGGCGGTTCGCGGCGGGAGCGCGAAGCGACGCTGGACCAAGCTGCGCGAATGGTTGACGGGGCCAAATCAGGTGCCATCGCTACGCGATCCACGAGCAACTTCCATCATACCGGCGTCTGGCAGCAGCCGCTGAAGCTGCAATGCCCCCTCCGCCGGCGCCTCCAGCCACGTGCACCACTCCTCCGGCGTGGTCAGCAGCACCGGCATCGCCTTCGGATGCACCGGCCCGACGACGCCGTTCGCCTCCGTCGTGAGGAGGGCATAGAGCCGGTGTTCCTCCTCGACGGGCTCGTCGCGCTTCGGGCCGCGCACGCCCGTCCACGGTCGCCAGGAAGAACGTTGTTTTGTGTCGTGTCATGCGGCTGTCGGTGCCACTCTCAGCCGCCGGGATCAGGAACAGTGTACGCATTGCGACACGCTCGGGCATGGTTCTAAGTTCGGTGCATGTCCGCACTGAAATCACGCCGCATCAGATCTAGCGCATTGGCGACGCTCAGCGTCCTCACCGGGCGAGCAGTTGCCGAGGATGGTCCATCGATCGCTTGGCCGGAGCCTGGTAGGCGGGCCACGATCAGCCGACCGTTCGGAGGCTCAACCATCGCGGTCAGCGTTTCGTCACGCACGGCCGGCGCTATCGATAGCCTGACCTGGGCCGGCACGCAGTTCATCAACGCCCACGACCACGGTCGCGAACTACAATCAGCCTCGTCCTAC
>NZ_JAKSYQ010000273.1:0-3393 GCF_022829665.1 Methylobacterium sp. E-041
CCAGCAAGAACACGTAAGGGGTTCGTGACCACGTGCCGAACTCGCCCTTCATGCGCGCTGCAGCCGATGCAAACAGCATAGTCCCAGTGGCGCCATTTGCGATCGGACTCACGATCGAATGCGTCCTGTCGCTCCTTCTGACGATCGACGTGCTTGCGGGGTGTATCGCTTCCCGCAGCACCGCCTGGAGCGATCTGCTGTGTCGGTTGCTGATGAGCCATACCCTGTGCGGCGCATGCCTGCGTGATCGCAAGGAGCGCGAGGGGGGCCAGCAAGTTTACGGCGTTCATGCAATTTCCATCCCATTCTGGGAGGCTCGAACCGAGCGGATTGGAGGCTTGCTATTCCACTGGCTCCGCCACTTTGAACATCCATTTAGGCTCGAGTTAGCAATCTTGTTATCAATTGTAACACATCGGCAACAGGGCTGATGCGCGGCTTGGCACGGTCCTGCGCCCATCGTGGATGTCCAAATTGGAGGTGTCTGCTACGTCCCCACAACGGAAAAGCTCGATGCCCCCTCGACCGCCTCAAAGCTCGCCAACGCGACCTCATCATGGAAGCGGCGCAGTACGACACGATGCCAGCCGACAGCACGCTGAAGCGGGTCGCCAGGCTTGAGAATGCGATTGCAGCGGTTGAGGCCGTGGCGGACGAACAGCGAAGCCATCGGCGGCAGTAGGCCCCGGTAGGATAGCCGTAGGGATAGGATCGTCGAGCGGTGCTGCGACTGGATCGAGACACGTGTGATGCGTCGACGCTTGACCTGATCAACACCCTGGCCTGGGAGCAGCGCTGAGGCGACGCCACGAAGAACGATGGCTTCTACGATCTTGGCAACGCGCCTGCGCAGCCGGAGGCGCCGACGTGATAATGCGCGATCCGACAGACAGCCTGTTCTGGTTCGCCAGCGGGCACACGCTGGACCCAGCCGCCGCGGTGAAGGCGTACGAGCCGGCGCGGAAGGCCGTGGCGGACCCGGATGCGGGCGAGAAGTTCCGCCGCGGCATGGTGCGGACGGTAATCCCGCTGGCGCGGCCGGTGGAACTGTGTATTGAAGCGGGCTAGTTGTATGCCAACAACGTAAGTAGCACAATTAATTCGCCAATAATCATACTTCAGCTCTAATTTGCTCTCGTAGCGCAACCATTACGTCTTCGGGTAGAGAGGCACAGTTTGCCGGTATGATGATCTTCAGCGCCACGTTGTCGACAAGACGGCTGTCCTGCATCGCAAGCCGGGCTTGAGCTCGACGTGCGAAGTAGATTGCATTCAGGGCAGTTGTGGCGAAGCGGCTCTCAAGATGCCATCCCTGATAGACGTAAGAGACGCTATCACCCGGTCGAGGTGCACCTACGAGCGACGGATCGGACGCGTAGGGATGAGCCTCGACGAAGTCGATTGACGCGGGCGTCGGGCAGCGGGAGAGCCACACGAAGCGGCGCAAAGTGGCCGCGCGCGGCAGCAAAACGCCATCGCCAAGGTCCCTGGAGGCATCAACCGCTGACTCGGCCGCCGTCACGCTTGACTCGGACATATACCGGTAGAGGTAGATCCGACTTGCGGCTGAGACGAATAACATAAATCCCAGCACGGCCAAGCCCATGCGGGTCCAGTGCGTAAAAATTTCACGGCGGAACGGCATACGCGACCCTCGATGTAGATTAGGGTCGGGGCGATGGCCACCACTATTGATCCAAGCGCAACAAGGGTTGATCCGCCCTCATCATGCCAGAACGTGTAAGCTTCTCGCGAGAGCAGCATGGCCAGAATGCGCGCAACGTTGATCACGTCGACGAGACTAGCACTCAGCACGAGCGCACGAACCGCTGCCAGGCTCACTCGCTGCTCGGCGATCATCAGGATTGAGATCCAAATCAGCAAAGCGAGCGACAAATTGTCGAATGATGAGCACCCCTCGAGGATGACGATCGACCAATCGTCCCGCATGCTCAGGCTCGCACCAGTGGTGCCGAGGTCGCTGTAGAAAAAGTGTCTAACCCTGTAGATCAGGCCCACTTCGACGACCGCGATCGCCTGGTAAGCCACCTTGAAGAGCAGCTTGCCCCATAATTCGTAGGCGGACAGAGCGAGCCAGATTTGGCCGATGCCCGCCAATCGCCGGTCGGAGCGCCTTTTGAGGAGAATCCACGCCCCGGCGAGCGTTGTTGCAAGATAGACCCCGAGATGCTGTGGCACGAACCAGGCGAGTGCGGATAGCAACAGGACGGTGATGTCCGATCCGGCAAGCGTCATGTCCTTGCGCCGGTCACCAATCACCAGAAACAGGATCGCGGCGAGAGCGAACGCCTCGCCTACGTTGAATTCGACAAGATGCTGGGCAGTTTGTGTCTCTTCCAGCAAGTGCCTCTGCAATACCGCCGATAGGACAGTACCGCCGGAGAATACCAGCAGGGGCCAACTCGCGGTGGGCATGAACAGCTCAGAGGCGACCGGTCTTGAACTCTTCGCCGAGTCGAGCTGTACTAGCGCCACAAGGTCAGTCATCACTGTACCTTCAGGCCGTTTGTACCGGCCGGCGAACCCGCCGACACCGGAGGAAGGCGACGGTAGCAGCAACTAAGATCAAGCCGAGTCCTGTGTTCACCTCCGGTGAAGGCGCTCCCCCGGAAGCGCTTCCGCCACTCCAGTTTTGGCCTGTCCCGCTGACCGAGCTGAATTTGAAGATGGATGCCCCAGAGCCATAGCCGGATGTAGTGTTTGACGCCGTCCCGCCTCGACCAGCTCCAGGTGGAGATGCGGATGAAATGGTCGGACCGGTTGAATGGTTAATAGCAGGAAGTAAATTTAGTGCGCTTACAGACGAACTGTCGTTTGGGTTGGTTGCTAGTGATCTGCCGCTACCGCCGGCAGCAGGACTGCACAAGCAACGCCCGATCTCACTAAAATACCCTATTCCTACGTAGTTAATAACTGATGTTCAATTAATATCACATAGAAATAACCATGGCCAAAAATTCGACCATCGCAATTCTTTATTGTGGTTAACTGAGCTAATCCACAGACAAATCATCCAGTTAAGCTTACCGGCAAGAATTAAGCCTCCAATGTCTCAGGCCGTCTTTTGCGATGTGCAATCAATCACACGACACGCCCAGATCAGGTCACCAAATCAGCCGCCGGCAACCTGTTTCGCGACATCGTGCAGAACCACTAGTGGCAGATGTCGAAGGCGAGTGGGGGGGGGGGGGGGGGGGGGGGCGAGCCCCACCACCCGTGTTGGGGGGGGGGGCCCGCACACTTCTATAGGTGTGTCGGATGTGTGGTGGTGTTAGATCTCCCCCTCGTCTCAAACTCACAAAGCCCCCCCACATCGCAACTTTAAATTTTCTTCTTCCTCCTCCCTCCTCGTGTTATTCTCCCCCTCCTGAC
>NZ_JAKSYQ010000027.1:0-79954 GCF_022829665.1 Methylobacterium sp. E-041
GCGCGACCGGGTGATCTTCTCCTACGGCGTGGTCCAGGCGATCGGCCGTCTGACGGTGCGCTACACCGCGGTGCCGGTGGCGGTCTACAGCGCCAAGGTCCACTACGACCAGGTCAAGGATCTCTGGTACGGCGTCCGCTCGCCGGACGGCCGCTGAGGCGGCGTGATTCGCGCCCGCGACCCGAGGGTTCCGGCGGGCGCGGGCAAGCGGAATACGGGCAGGCGGAATAACGGCGCCCGGCGGGTGATTTCCCGAGGACTGTGCTCCGGCTGCGCTTGTCGCGTGCGCGCGGCGTGGAATACTCCATTCGACAGCCGTTTTTCGTCCCTCCCACCTTCTCGAGCGCCGTCCGGATGAGTGCAGCGAGCCCCAAGATCCAGGACAAGGCGGCGGAGAAGGCGCACGAGCCCTCCATGGAGGAGATCCTGGCGTCGATCCGCCGGATCATCGCCGACGATCAGGCGGTGAAGCCGCCCGAGCCGGCCGCGGTTCGCCCCCCCTCGCACGAGAACGACGACGTGCTCGACCTTGCCGAGATGGAAGAACCCGCGCCGCCGCCGCGCCCGGCCGCCAAGCCGGTGCCGCTGGAGCTCGAAACGCTCGATTTCGACGCGATCGATTTCGACGCGATGGAGCCGGAGCCCGAGCCCGAGCCGGCCCCCGCGCCGCGGGCCGCCGCGCCGGAGCCGGCGCGCAGGCCCGACCCCGCGCCGGAGCCCGGGCTGATCTCGTCCGCGGCCGGCGCCAGCGTCAACCAGGCCTTCAACCTGCTCGCCAACACGGTGTCGAGCCAGAACGCGCGCAGCCTGGAAGACCTCGTCCAGGACATGCTGAAGCCGATGCTCAAGGCCTGGCTCGACGACAACCTGCCGGTGATGGTCGAGCGGCTGGTGCGCGTCGAGATCGAGCGGGTCGCCCGCGGCCGCTGAGGTCGCGCGTGTCGCCGCCCGTGTTGACGGGAGGCCCGTGACGGGTTGAAAGCGGGCTCGAAATTCTCGAGACGGACCCGCGATCGCCCGCCCATGATGGACAAGACCTTCGACCCGGCCGGCGCCGAGGCGCGCGCCAGCGCCGCGTGGACGAGCGCCGACGCGTTCCGCGCCGGGCGGCCCGACCGGGCCGGTGCCGGGCCGTACTGCATCGTCATCCCGCCGCCCAACGTGACGGGCTCGCTGCATATCGGCCACGCCCTCAACAACACGCTGCAGGACATCCTCGCCCGCTTCGAGCGGATGCGCGGCCGCGACGTGCTGTGGCAGCCGGGCATGGACCATGCCGGCATCGCCACGCAGATGGTGGTCGAGCGCCGCATGATGGAGGCGCAGGAGCCGGGCCGCCGCGAGATCGGCCGCGCGGCCTTCCTCGACAAGGTGTGGGCCTGGAAGGCGGAATCGGGCGGCGCGATCGTCTCGCAGCTGAAGCGGCTCGGCGCCTCCTGCGACTGGTCGCGCGAGCGCTTCACCATGGGCGAGCGCGGCGCGCCCGACGAGCAGATGGTCCGCGCGGTCACGAAGGTGTTCGTCGACCTGCACGCGCAGGGGCTGATCTACCGCGACAAGCGCCTCGTGAACTGGGACCCGAAGTTCCAGACCGCGATCTCGGACCTCGAGGTCCAGCAGGTCGAGGTGAAGGGCCACCTCTGGCACTTCGACTATCCGGTGGTGGACGCGGCCGGCATCGAGACGGGCGACATCATCACGGTCGCCACGACGCGCCCCGAGACCATGCTCGGCGACACCGCCGTCGCCGTCCACCCCGAGGACGAGCGCTACGCCGCGCTCGTCGGCAAGCACGTGCGCCTGCCGCTGGTCGGGCGCCTGATCCCGATCGTCGCCGACGACTATTCCGATCCCGAGAAGGGCACCGGCGCGGTCAAGATCACGCCCGCGCACGACTTCAACGACTTCGAGGTCGGCCGTCGCCACGGCTGCCGGCCGATCAACATCCTGGACAGCGAGGCGCGGATCGCACTCGACGGCAACGCCGACTTCCTGGCCGACGCGAACCCGGATGCGGAGGCGCTGGCCCTCCACGGCCTCGACCGGTTCGCGGCCCGCAAGGCCGTCGTCGCGCTGATGGAGGCGGCGGGACGCCTGCGCGAGATCGAAGCCAACACCCACGCCGTCCCGCACGGCGACCGCTCGGGCGTGGTGATCGAGCCCTACCTGACCGACCAGTGGTACGTGAACGTGAAGCCGCTGGCCGAGCGCGCGCTTCAGGCGGTGCGCGACGGGCGCACGCGCTTCCTGCCGGAGAATTCCGAGAAGACCTTCTTCCAGTGGCTCGAGAACATCGAGCCGTGGTGCATCTCGCGCCAGCTCTGGTGGGGTCACCAGATCCCGGTCTGGTACGACGCGGAGGGTGGCATCTACGTCGCCGGCAGCGAGGCGGAAGCCGAGGCGCAGGCCGCGGCCAAGCAGGGCTCGCCGGTCGCGTTGCGCCGCGACGAGGACGTCCTCGACACCTGGTTCTCCTCCGCCCTGTGGCCGTTCTCGACGCTGGGCTGGCCGGAGAAGACCGCCGAGCTCGCGCGCTACTACCCGACCAACACGCTGGTGACCGGCAAGGACATCCTGTTCTTCTGGGTCGCCCGCATGATGATGCTCGGCCTGCACGTCACCGACGAGGTCCCGTTCGACACGGTCTACCTGCACACGCTGGTGCGCGACGCCTCCGGCGCCAAGATGTCGAAGTCGAAGGGCAACGTCGTCGACCCGCTCGGGCTGATCGACCAGTACGGCGCCGACGCGCTGCGCTTCACCCTGACGGCGCTCGCCGCGCAGGGGCGCGACATCAAGCTCAGCCCGGCCCGCGTGGAAGGGTACCGCAACTTCGCGACGAAGCTCTGGAACGCCGCGCGCTTCGCCGAGATGAACGGCTGCGCCCTCGATCCCGCCTTCGATCCGAAGGCGGTGCGGGAGCCGCTGAACCGCTGGGCGCTCGGGGAGGCCGCGCGTGCCGTCGCCGAGGTCACCGCCGCTCTGGAGGCCTACCGCTTCAACGACGCGGCGGCCGCCGCCTACCGCTTCGTCTGGAACATCTTCTGCGACTGGACGATCGAGCTGGCCAAGCCCGTGCTCCAGGGCGAGGGCGTCGACCCGGCGCTGAAGGGCGAGACGCAAGCGACCATCGCCTTCCTGATCGACCAGATCGCGAAGCTGCTGCATCCGTTCATGCCGTTCCTCACCGAGGAGCTGTGGGCGATCAAGGGCGCGGCGCTGCCCGATCGCGGCCTGCTCACGCTCCAGCCCTGGCCCGACCTGTCGGGGCTGGCGGATGCCGAGGCCGAGACCGAGATCGGCTTCGTGGTCGACCTCGTCTCCGAGGTGCGCTCGGCCCGCTCCGAGACCGGGGTTCCGGCCGGCGCGCAGGTTCCGCTGGTGATCGTCGGGGCCGATGCGGCGGTGCGGGCGCGGATCGGCGCCTGGCACGACACGCTGGTGCGCCTCGCCCGCCTCTCCGAGATCGGGTTCGCCGACGCCGCGCCGAAGAACGCGGTGCAACTGCTGGTCCGCGGCAGCGTCGCGGCCCTGCCGCTGGAGGGCATCGTCGACCTCGGCGCCGAGGTGGCGCGCCTGAAGAAGGAGGCCGCCAAGGCCGAGGGCGAGATCAGGAAGCTCGACGGCAAGCTCGGGAACGCCGACTTCGTGGCGCGCGCCCCCGAGGAGGTGATCGAGGAGAGCCGCGAGCGGCGCGAGGCCGAGGCCGAGCGGCTGGCCAAGCTTCAGGAGGCGCTGGCGCGGTTGAGCGACCCGGCGTCCTGAGCCTTGCGCCGGCTGGCGAAGGCGCTGGCCGGCATCGTCGGAGCGCTCGTCCTTGCCGTGATCCTCACGGCGCGGCCGGGCGACCCGGCCCTCTATCCGCCCGCGGAGGCGGCGCCGCAGGTGATCCACGTGGTCAGCCACGGCTGGCACAGCGGGATCGCGCTTCCGGTCGCGGCGCTGACGGGGCCGGGGGCGGGGCCGGCGCTCCGCGACATCGCCGTGCGGTTCCGCGCCTACCCGACGCTCGAGTTCGGCTGGGGCGAGGCCCGGTTCTACGCGGCGACGCCGACGCTGGCGGAGTTCGACTGGCGGCTGGCGCTCGGCGCCCTGTTCACGCCCGGCGGCAGCGACGGCGTGATCCAGGTGGTCGGCCTCGACGCGAACCCACGCGCGAGCTTTCCGCACGCCGACATCCTGGCGATCCCGGTCTCGGCCGCCGGGCTGGAAAAGCTCCTCGCGCGGCTGGAAACCGGCTTCGCGCTCGCCGGCGGCCATCCGGTCGACGTCGGCCCCGGCCTCTACGGGCCGAGCCTGTTCTACCGGGGCGCAGGCCGGTTCTCCTGGACCAACGTGTGCAACCACTGGACCGCCGGCCTCGTCAACGCGGCCGGCCTGCCCGTCGCGCCGGTGCTCGCGACGCTGCCGCGCGGGCTCATCCTCGATCTCGAATGGCGCTCCGGCGCGACGGCGGTCCCGTGACGCTCGCGCCACGCTGCGCGCGCCGTCGTCGGCCCGGCGGCGTCCGGCCAACCTGTCGAAACGGTAATGCGCCCGTCACGGGCGGGTGAGGCGCCGGGCCTTAGGACAGGGTCATCGCCCGCCGAGCCGGCGGCGCCGAAGATGTCCCCGGAGACTTGTCGCATGTCCGTTCCGCAGACCCGCACCACCGCCCGCACCAGCCGCCGGGCCCTGGCCTCGGTCGCCGCCGCCGCTCTCATCGCGGGCGGCGCCCTCGGCAGCGGCTATCTGCCGGCCGCCACGCCGGCCCTCGCCCAGGCGCTGCCGCAATCCCCGATCGCCGCGCCGGAGCACCCGCCGGGCTCGTTCGCCAACATCGTCGACAAGGTGAAGCCGGGCGTCGTCTCGGTGAAGGTGAAGCTCGACGACTCCGCTTCCAGCGACGACGAGGACGGCCCGAGCGGCCAGCAGGGCCAGAACCTGCAGAACGTGCCGCCGCAGCTGCGCGAGTTCTTCAAGCGCTTCGGCCAGAACGGCCCGAACGGTGGACCGCCCGGCATGCAGCCGCAGCACCAGGGCCCGCGCGGCGCCGTCGGCTCCGGCTTCATCATCTCCGCCGACGGCTACGTCGTGACCAACAACCACGTCGTCGACCACGCCAAGACCGTGCAGGTGACGCTCGACGACGGCCGGACGCTGGACGCCAAGGTGATCGGCAAGGATTCCAAGACCGACATCGCGCTCCTGAAGATCAAGGATTCCGGCAGCTACCCCTACGTCCAGTTCGGCAAGGCGGCCCCGCGGGTCGGCGACTGGGTGGTGGCGATCGGCAACCCGTTCGGCCTCGGCGGCACGGTGACCGCCGGCATCGTCTCGGCCCGCGGCCGCGACATCGGCGCCGGCCCGTACGACGACTTCCTGCAGATCGACGCGCCGATCAACAAGGGCAATTCCGGCGGCCCGACCTTCAACGTCAACGGCGAGGTCGTGGGCGTGAACACCGCCATCGCCTCGCCGTCGGGCGGCAGCGTCGGCCTCGCCTTCGCCATCCCCGCCGAGACCGTGCAGGCGGTGGTCGATCAGCTCAAGACCGACGGCAAGGTCGCCCGCGGCTATCTCGGCGTGCAGGTCCAGCCGGTGACGCAGGACATCGCCGAGGGGCTCGGCATGGCCAAGCCGAAGGGCGCCCTGATCGATCACGCCGAGGACGGCACGCCGGCGGCCAAGGCCGGCCTCAAGTCCGGCGACGTGATCGAGTCGGTCAACGGCAACCCGATCAACGACGCCAAGGAGCTGTCCCGCAAGATCGCGGGGCTGAAGCCCGGCGCCAAGGTTGAGATCGCCTATCTCCGCGGCGGCAAGTCCGACAACGCGACGATCACGCTGGGCGCGCTCCCGACCGACGGGTCGAAGGTGGCCTCCTCGGACACCGGCATGGCCGGCGGCCAGCCGCGGCTCGGGCTGAGCCTGGCGCCGGCGGCGGAGGTCGGCCTGTCCGACAGCGGCGTCGCGGTGGTCCAGGTCGATCCGGACGGCCCGGCCGCCGCCAAGGGCATCGAGCAGGGCGACGTCATCCTCGACGTGGCCGGCAAGAGCGTGACCCGCCCCTCCGAGGTCGCCGAGCAGATCCGCACGGCCGAATCCAGCGGGCGCAAGGCGGTGCTGATGCGGGTGAAGAGCAGCAAGGGCGTGACCCGCTTCGTCGCGATCTCGCTGACCAAGAACGACGGCTGATCCGACACGCGCGCCGGGGCCTCGCCCCCGGCGATCCCGATCGACCCACGCACGGCATCGGCAGGACGCGGACGCGTTCGGCCGGTGCCGTCTCGTCGTGACCGCTCGCTCGCGCCGATGGAACGGATCTTGAACCGGATCGGCCGGGGCCTGCTTCGGAATCCGTTTCCGGGCGCGCTATAGTCGGCTCCGCGAACTCCACGGGATCCGCGACCGGATGGCGAGCGTCGACCTGAACTCCGATCTCGGCGAGGGCTTCGGCGCCTATGCCTGCGGCGACGACGCGGCGATGCTCGCCATCGTCACCTCGGCCAACGTCGCCTGCGGGATGCATGCGGGCGACCCGGAGATCATGGCCGAGACCTTCGCGCGGGCGAAGGCGAACGGCGTCGCCGTGGGTGCCCATCCGGGCTTTCCCGACCTCTGGGGGTTCGGGCGGCGGCGGATGCCCTTCACCGCGCCCGAGATCGAGCGACTCGTCGCCTATCAGATCGGCGCCGCCCAGGCGCTCGCCGCTTACGCAGGTCATCGCATCGCCTACGTGAAGGCGCACGGGGCGCTCGCCAACCTCGCAGCCGCCGAGCGCGACGTCGCCGACGCGATCGCCCGGGCCGTGCGCGCGGTCGACCGCGACCTGGCGCTGCTGGCCATCGCGCTGACGGCGCAGGTGCCGGCCGGCGAGGCGGCGGGCCTCGAGGTCCACCAGGAGATCTTCGCCGACCGGGGCTACGCCGAGGACGGCCAGCTGATCGCCCGCGGCCGGCCCGGGGCGATGATCGACGGCGCGGAGGAGGCCGCCGGCCGCGTCCTCGCCATGGTAGAGGCCGGCGCGATCGTCACCGCGCAGGGCACCCGCCTGCCGACGCCAATCCGCTCGGTCTGCGTCCACGGCGATTCCGCGCACGCGGTCGCCACCGCCCGGGCGGTGCGCGACCGGCTCGAGGGCGCCGGCATCCGCCTCGCCCCGTTCCGGGCCTGAAGAGGTGGGACCGCCTCCGCGCCTGCTCGATGCCGGGGAGGCGGCGCTCGTCGCCGAGTTCGGCAGCGCGGTCGATCCGGCGATCAACGACCGGGTGCTGGCGCTCGACGACGCCCTGCGCGCCGACCCGCCCGCCGGCCTCCACGAGACCGTGCCGACCTACCGCTCGCTGATGATGCACTACGATCCGCTCGTGCTCGATCGCGCGGCGCTTGCCGCGCGGGTCGTCGCGCTCGCGGACGCTGCCGGTGCGGGCCGGGCCGCGCCGACGCTCTGGACGCTGCCCTGCTGCTATGCCGAGACCAGCGCGGGCGAGCCCTGCGGCGAGGACGTCGCCGCCATCGCCGAGCGCACCGGCCTTTCCGCGGCGCGGGTGGCAGGCCTGCATGCGGGGGCGACCTACCGGGTCTACATGTACGGGTTCGCGCCGGGCTTCGCCTATCTCGGCGGCCTGCCGAGGGAACTGGCGGTGCCGCGCCGGGCAAAGCCCCGCCCGCCGCATCCGGCCAACGCGCTCCTCGTCGGCGGAGGGCTCGCCGCAATCGGCACCGTGCCGATGCCGACCGGCTGGTACGTCATCGCGCGGACCCCGGCCCGGCTCTACGCGCCCGAGCGCGACGAGACCTTCCCGGTCGCCGCCGGCGACCGCATCCGCTTCGCGCCGGTGGACGCCGCGACCTTTTCGGCCCTGGAGCGGCGCGCCGCAGCCGGCGAGGTCGTGGCCCGGCGCGAAGCCTATGCCGGGGACCCGGCGCCGTGAGCCCGCGCCTCGCGATCCTCGCCGCCGGGCCGAGCGTGACGCTGCAGGATGCCGGGCGCCACGGATACCTGCGCTACGGCATCACCTCTGCCGGGCCGATGGACGCGCTCGCCTTCGACACCGCCAACCGCGCCGCCGGCAACCCGCCCGGCGCCACGGCGATCGAGGTCTCGGCCGGCGGCATCACCGTCGCGGCGAAGGGCGGCCCGCTCGGCCTCGTCCTGGCGAGCACGGGCTTCCGCATCGCCCTCGACGGCCAGGCGCTGCCGGCCGCCGTCGCGCTGACGCTGGAGCCCGGCCGGACGCTCGCGGTGCGGGCGGGCTCGGCCGGGTCATGGTGCTACCTCGCGGTGTGCGGACGCATCGCCGTCGCGCCGGTGCTCGGCTCGACCGCGACCCACACCCGGTCCGGCCTCGGCGGCCTCGATGGCCGCGCGCTGGCGGCCGGCGACAGCCTCGCGATCGACGCGGCGCGCGCCGGCGCCGGCGATCCGCAGGCCCTGGTCGCGCCCTGGCTCGACCGGCCGGCCGACACGATCCGCGTCGTGCTCGGGCCGCAGGACGACGCCTTCGCGGCGGACCAGATCGCGGCGTTCCTCGACGGCCCGTGGACGGTCGCCGGGCGCGGCGACCGCATGGCCTGCTTCCTCGACGGCCCGCGCCTGACCCATGCACGCGGCCACGACATCGTCTCCGACGGCATCGCCATGGGCGCGATTCAGGTGCCGGGCGAGGGGCTGCCGATCGTGCTGATGGCCGACCGGCAATCGACCGGCGGCTACCCGAAGATCGCCACGGTGATCGGCCCCGACCTCGGGCGGCTCGCCCAGGCCCAGGCCGGCACGCGGCTGCGCTTCGCCGCGGTCTCGATCGCGGACGCCGTCGCGGCCCGCAGGGCGGAGGCCGCGTGCCTCGCGCCCGAGATTCGGGTGGAGCCGGTGGTCCGCACCGCATTCCCGTCGGAGCTGCTGCTTGGGCTCAACCTCGTGGACGGCGTCGTCGACGCACGTGGGTGATCGCTTAGGCGGTTGGACGAAGACTTGCTTGGGCGCAGCCGCATGGATCTCGATACGATCAGCTCGGTCCTCACCCCGCGGGAGCCCGGCTCGCTGCCGGGCTGGCGCGCGGGCGACGCGTGGCTCGCCGGCGGCACCTGGCTGTTCTCGGAGCCGCAGCCGCATCTCGCGCGGCTGATCGACCTCACCGCCCTGGCGCTTCCGCCGAGCGCGGCGACCGAAGCGGGCTTGAGCCTGTCGGCCACCTGCACGATCGCCGAGCTGGACCGGATCGAGCTGCCGCCCGCCTGGATCGCCGCGCCGCTCGTCGGGCAGAGCTGCCGGGCGCTGCTCGGCTCGTTCAAGATCTGGAACCGGGCGACCGTGGGCGGCAACCTCTGCCTTGCGCTGCCCGCCGGGCCGATGATCGCGCTCGCCGTGGCGCTCGACGGCGTCTGCACCATCCGCACCGGCGCGGGCGGCGAGCGCCGGATGGCGGTGGCCGAGTTCGTGCTCGGGCCGCAGGCGACCGCGCTCGCCCCGGACGAGGTCCTGCTGCGCCTCGACATGCCGGCCTCGGCCCTCAAGCGGCGCGCGGCCTTCCGCCGGATCTCGCTGAGCCCGAACGGCCGCTCCGGCGCCCTGCTGATCGGCACGCGGGACGCCGACGGCACGCGCGTCGTCACCGTCACGGCCTCGACCCGCCGCCCGGTGCGCCTCGTCTTCCCGGCGCCGCCGAGCGCCCGCGACCTCGCCGACGCGATCGCAACGCGGATCGACGACGCGCTCTGGTACGACGACGTGCACGGCGCGCCGGATTGGCGCCACCACGTCACCGGCCTGCTCGCCGAGGAGATTCGGGCCGAGCTCAGCGAGGGCGCATGAGGATCGTCGTCAACGGCCATGCCGAGGAGGTGGCGCCGCGTCCCGGCCAGTGCCTGCGCACGCTGCTGCGCGAGCAGGGCTGGTTCGGCGTCAAGAAGGGGTGCGACGCCGGCGATTGCGGCGCCTGCACGGTCCACCTCGACGGCGAGCCGATCCACAGCTGCCTGCTGCCGGCGTTCCGGGCCGAGGGGCGCAGCGTCACCACCATCGAGGGGCTGTCCGGCCCGTGCCGGCCGGGGCAGGGGGTGCCGGACCGGGCGCCGGATCGGGCGCCGGACCCGCTGCACCCGATGCAGGCGGCCTTCGTCGCGGCCCAGGGCTTTCAGTGCGGCTTCTGCACGCCCGGGATGATCATGACGGCGGCGTCCCTCGACCAGGGCCAGAAGCGCGACCTCGGCGCGGCGCTGAAGGGCAATCTCTGCCGCTGCACCGGCTACCGCGCCATCCGCGACGCCATCGCCGGCATCGCCTCGGCCGAGGCGGCGACCGCGAGCGACCCGATCGGGCGCAGCGTGCCGGCGCCCGCGGCGCCGGACATCGTGTCGGGCCGCGCCGGCTACACCTTCGACCTCGCCATGCCGGGCCTGCTGCACATGCGGGTGCTGCGCTCAGACCACGCGCACGCGCGGATCGTCGCGATCGATCGCGCGGCGGCCCTGGCGCTCCCGGGCGTCGTCGCGGTGCTCACTTATGCGGACGTGCCGAACCTGCGCTTCTCCACCGGCCGGCACGAGAACCCGGCCGACGACGCGCCCGACACCCGCGTGCTCGACGACACCGTCCGCTTCGTCGGCCAGCGCGTCGCCGCGGTGGTCGCCGAGACGGAAGCCGCGGCCGAGGCCGGCGTGTGGGCGCTCGCTGTCGCCTACGAGCCGTTGCCGGCGGTGTTCGACCCGGAGGATGCGATGCGGCCCGACGCGACGCGAGTCCACGGCGGGGTCGTGTCGGGGGCGGACGCGCCGCCGCAGGCGTTCCGCGCGAACCTCGCGGCCGAGGCGCACGGCCTGGTCGGCGACGTCGAGGCGGGTTTTGCCGAGGCGCACCGCATCCACGAGGGCACCTACCTCTCGCAACGGGTGCAGCACGCCCATCTCGAGACCCACGGCGCGATCGGCTGGCGGGACGCGGACGGCCGCCTCGTGATCCGCTCCTCGACGCAGGTGCCGTTCCTGACCCGCGACGCGCTCTGCACGCTGTTCGACCTCGACCGATCGCAGGTGCGGGTGATGGCGGCCCGCGTCGGCGGCGGGTTCGGCGGCAAGCAGGAGATGCTGACCGAGGATCTCGTCGCGCTGGCGGTGCTCCGCACCGGGCGCCCGGTGAAGTGGGAGCTCACCCGCCAGGAGCAGTTCACCGCCACCACCACCCGCCATCCGATGCGGGTCCGGGTAAAGCTCGGCGCGCGAGCCGACGGCACGCTCACCGCGATCCAGCTCGACGTCGTCTCGAACACCGGGGCCTACGGCAACCATGCCGGCGGCGTGCTCCACCACGGCACCAACGAGGTGATCGGCGCCTATCGCTGCCCGAACAAGCGCGTCGACGGCTACGCCGTCTACACCCACACCCTGCCGGCCGGCGCCTTCCGCGGCTACGGCCTCAGCCAGACGATCTTCGCCGTCGAATCGGCGATGGACGAGCTCGCCCGCGACCTCGGCCTCGACCCTTACGCGATGCGCCGCCGCAACGCGGTGCGGCCCGGCGACCCGATGGTCTCGACCAGCCTAGAGCCGCACGACGTCGAATACGGCAGCTACGGCCTTGACCAGTGCCTCGACCTCGCCGAGCGCGCGATGGCGGCCCCCGGCGGCGACCCGGCTCCGGAGGGCTGGCGTGTCGGCGAGGGCATGGCGATGGCGATGATCGACACGATCCCCCCGCGCGGGCATTTTTCGGACGCGCGCATCCGGCTTTCCCTGTCCGGGCCATCCGATCGCGGGTCCCTTCTCCCAGGCGGAGAGGGACAGGGTGAGGGGCGTGGCCTCTCCGGCGCGTCCTCGTCCCTCACCCCAGCCCTCCACCGCACGGGAGAGGGGGTCCGTCGCGGTGATGGCGACCCTTCCGACGGCGCCGTCTACGAGCTTCTGGTCGGCACCGCGGAGTTCGGCAACGGCACCACCACCGTGCATGCGCAGATCGCGGCCGCCGCCCTCGGCACCGCGCCGGACCGCATCCGCATCCGCGCCTCCGACACCGACGCGGTCGGCCACGACACCGGCGCCTACGGCAGCACCGGCATCGTCGTGGCGGGTCGCGCGACGCTGAACGCGGCGGAGGCGCTCGCCCGCGCGATCCTGACCCGGGCGGCGGCGCAGGCGGGCGCCGCGGCCGCCGACTGCCGCCTCGAGGGCGACCACGTGATCGTTCCGGGGGGCCGCATCGCGTTGGCCGACCTCATCGCCGAGGGTCCGCTCGAAGCGGAAGGCCGGGCCGACGGCTCGCCGCGCTCGGTCGCCTTCAACGTCCAGGCGTTCCGGGTCGCCGTGCATCCGGGGACCGGCGAGGTCCGGATCCTGCGCAGCGTCCACGCGGCCGATGCCGGCCGCGTGATCAACCCGATGCAGTGCCGCGGGCAGGTCGAGGGCGGCGTCGCGCAGGCCCTCGGCGCGGCGCTGTACGAGGACGTGCGTCTCGACGAGGCCGGCCGCGTGATCACCCAGACGTTCCGGAACTACCACATCCCGGCCTGCGCCGACGTGCCGGCGACCGAGGTGCTGTTCGCCGACACCCACGACAGCATCGGCCCGCTCGGCGCGAAATCGATGAGCGAGAGCCCGTTCAACCCGGTCGCCCCGGCGCTCGCCAACGCGATCCGCGACGCGACCGGCGCGCGGCTCACCGCGACGCCGTTCGCGCCGGACCGGATCTTTCGGGATGTCGGGGCGGCCTGACCTTCAGCCCGGCACGATGCTCCGGTCGAGCACGCGGCCCTGGCCCGGCACGGACAGCACCCGGCCGTCCTCGGCGACAACCTGCCCGCGCGCGATCGTCATCACCGGCCAGCCGGTCACCGAAAACCCCTCCCAGGGGGTGTAGTCGGCGCCGTGATGGAGCGCCGCCTGCGTGATCGTCTCGCGGCGGTTTGGGTCCCACAGGGTCAGGTCGGCGTCGAAGCCGGGGCCGATCGAGCCTTTCTTCGGATACAGGCCGTAGAGCTTCGCGTGGTTCGTCGCGGTGAGCGCGGCGAACTGGTTCAGCGAGATCCGCCCCTTCGACACGCCCTCGGAGAAGAGCACCGGCAGCCGGGTCTCGATGCCGGGGATGCCGTTCGGGATCCAGCGGAAGGAGGTTCTTGCGCGCGGGTTGAGCTTGCCCTGGGGGTCGTCGTAGCGGAACGGGCAATGGTCGGAGGAGACCACGTCGAAGATCCCGCGCTGCAGGCCGGACCAGATCGCCGCCTGGCTCGCGGCATCCCGCGGCGGCGGCGAGCAGACGTACTTCGCGCCCGACATCGGGTCGTCGCCGATCCCCTTCATGTCCTCGGCCGTCAGCGTCAGGTATTGCGGGCAGGTCTCGGCATGGATCTTCAGGCCGCGCCCCTGCGCCCACGCGATCTGCTCCATCGCCTGCTCGCCCGAGACGTGGACGATGACGATCGGCAGGTCGACCAGCTCGGCATGGCTGATCGCCCGATGCGCCGCCTCGCG
Source organism: Methylobacterium sp. E-041 (assembly GCF_022829665.1). Classification (NCBI taxonomy): domain Bacteria; kingdom Pseudomonadati; phylum Pseudomonadota; class Alphaproteobacteria; order Hyphomicrobiales; family Methylobacteriaceae; genus Methylobacterium; species Methylobacterium sp. E-041. The sequence continues at coordinate 13,444 of NZ_JAKSYQ010000027.1, forward strand.
CTCGACCGGTTGCGGCCGCGACAGCGCATGGCCGAAGGGCCGGGTCTCCCCGGCCTTCTCCAGGCGCTCGCCGAGGTAGCGGATCGCGTCGTAGCCCTCGGCATGGACCATCACGCGGGCGCCCTCGCGCCGGGCGACGTCGAACACGTCGAGGATCTGCCGGTCGTTCAGGACCAAGTCGTCGTACGTCATGAAGACCTTGAACGAGGTGTAGCCGGCGGCGATCAGCGCCGGCAGCTCCTGCCCGAGCACCGCCTCGGTCGGGTCCGAGACGATCAGGTGGATCGCCGCGTCGACGTGGCATTGCCCCTCGGCCAGACCGCGATAGGCCTCGGCCGCCGCGCGCAGGGAGCCGCCGCGCGGCTGCAACGCGAACGGCATCACGCAGGTGTTGCCGCCGGCGGCGGCCGCCCGCGTCGCCGAGGCGAAGTCGTCGGCCATGACGATGCCGGGCCCCGAGGGCTGCGCGATGTGGACGTGGCTGTCGATGCCGCCCGGCAGCACCAGCAGCCCGGACGCGTCGATGGTCCGGGCCGCGTCCGCCACCCGCTCGGCCACCGCGACGATGCGGCCGTCGCGGATGCCGATCTCGGCACGCAGCGTGTCGGCGGCGGTGACGACGGTGCCGCCGCGGATCGCGAGATCGAAGTCGGGCATGGTTTCGCCGCCTCTCGGGTGGAACCTCGGTCCTGTCGACCGGTCCGGCCGCCCTGGCACGATGCGTGCCCGGATCGCCTCCATCCGCCCGCGAGAGTGTCCGACCCGATGTCCCCAGCGCCGCTGAACCGCTTCTCCGTCGTGCCGCTCGCGCAGATGACGCGCCGCCTCGCCGACGTGGCGTCGGGCCGGGCCGAGCCGGACCTCGTGATCGCCGGCGCGCGGGTGCTCTCGACCTATTCCGACCGCATCCTGCCCGAGCGCGAGGTCTGGATCGCGGGCGGCCGGATCGCCGCGGTGAAGCCCGCCGGCAGCCATCGCGGCGGCGCGGCGCGGTTCGATGCGGGCGGCGGGCTGATCGCGCCGGGCCTCGTCGACCCGCATCTGCACATCGAAAGCAGCATGATCACCGCCTGCGCCTACGCCGAGGCGGCACTTCTGAACGGCACGACGACGATCGTCTGCGACAGCCACGAGATCGGCAACGTGCTCGATGCCGACGGCGTCGCCTGGATGCTGGAGGATGCCCGCGCGGCGGCGCTCAACATCTACCTCACCGTGCCGAGCACGGTGCCGGCGACGACGCCTAAGCTGGAGACCGCCGGCGGCGACCTCACCGCCGAGAAGATCGCCGCCCTGTTCGACGCCTGGCCCGAGGCCTTGGGCCTGGGCGAGAAGATGGATTTCGTCGCGGTCGCCGAGGGCGATCCCCGCGCCCACGCGATCATCGCGGCTTCGCTGTCGCGCGGGCGCCCGGTCTCGGGCCACATCTACGGCCGCGACTTCGTCGCCGCCTACGCCGCGTCCGGCGTCACCGACACCCACGAGGCGATCGACCGCGACATCGCCGACGACCTGCTCGACGCCGGCATCTGGATCTTCCTGCGCGGCGGGCCGCCGACGACGCCGTGGCACTCGCTGCCGAAGGCGATCGGCACGGTGGTCGATTACGGCGCCGCCTGGAAGCGAGTCTGCTGCTGCACCGACGACCGCGACGCCGTGGACCTCCTCGCATACGGGCTCGACTGGGTGGTGCGCGAAGCGGTGCGGATGGGCATCCCGAAGCCGGCGGCCTGGTCGATGGGCTCGCTGCACCCCGCGACGCGCTACGGCCTCGACGGCGAGATCGGCGGCCTCGGCGGCGGCCGGCGGGCCGACCTCGTGCTGCTCGACGACGACCTCGTGCCGCAATCGACCTGGTACGGCGGCGAGCTGGTGGTCGAGAACCGCACGATCACGCCGCGCCTCGACGCGGCCCTGTCGCGCCCCTACCGCTACCCGGCGCGCGCCTACGCCACCGTCCACCTGCCGGTGCCGGTGCCGTCGCTGATCCCGACGCTGCCGGAAGCCCCCTGCACCGTCAACGCGATCCGCACGACGCTGCCCGGCATCGAGCTCGTCCACGAGCGCATCACGCTCGATCCCGCCGTAGACTGGCCGACGACGCTCGCCGAGAACGATCTGTGCCACGTCGCCGTGGTGGAGCGGCATGGGCTCGGCGGCCACGCCGCGCACGGGCTGCTGCGCGCCTTCGGGCTGAAGCGCGGCGCGGTGGCGAGCAGCGTCGGCCACGATTCGCACAACCTCATCGTCGCCGGGCTGAACGAGGCCGACATGCGGGTCGCGGTCGACGCCGTCGCGGCGCATCAGGGCGGGGTCTGCGTGGTCGAGGACGGCGCGGTCGTCGCGATGGTGCCGCTGCCGGTGGCGGGCCTGCTCTCGGACAAGCGCGTCGGCGCGGTCGCCGAGGAGGTCCGCGCCCTGAAGGTCGCCTGGGAGCGGGCCGGCTGCACCATCCCCTACATGGGCTTCAACCTGATCCCGCTCTCGGTGATCCCGCAGATCCGCATCACCGACAGGGGCCTGGTGCTGGTGCCGGAGATGCGCCAGGTGCCGCTGTTCGAGCCGGCCTCGAAGAGTTTCCGCCCAATCAGAGCAGGAAGTCGAGCAGCGTCCGGTTGAAGGCTTCCGCCCGCGTGACACTGTGGGCGTGGCCGCCCTCGGCCACGAGATCGAGGCGGGCCTTGGCGAGGCCGGCGGCGAGGCGTTCGGAGGCGGTGTAGGGCACCAGCACGTCGTCGCGGGCGGCCATCACCAGGGTCTCGTGCGGGATCGCGCCGAGCCGCCCGGCAAGGGTGAAGCGCTCCAGCGCGCCGATCCGCGCGAGCACCGTCTCGGGCCCGGGGAAATGCGCCAGCGCATGCGCCTCGTCCGCCGCCACCCGCGCGGCATTCTCGGACAGCCACGGGGCGGGATAGAGGAAGATCGCCTGCGCGCGGACGAAGGCCTCGGGGCCGGCATGGTTCAGGAGCGCTTTGCGGGCGGAAAAGCACCGCAGCGTCGCGGAATCGATCGCGTCCCAGCCGTTGATCACGACGATGCGCCCGACGCGCGTCGGGTGGTTGAGCGCCAATTGCAGCGCGATCAGCCCGCCGAGCGCGTGCCCGACGACGTCCGCCCTCGCGGTGCCGGTGGCGTCGAGGACCGACAGCGCGTCCTCCGCCATCGCCGCGATGTCGTGGCCGGGCTCGAGCGGGCCCTTCGAGCGGCCGGTGCCGCGATGGTCGTAGGTCAGGACGCGGAAGTGCGGATCCAGCGCGGGCATCTGCGGCGCGAAGTAGCCCGCCATCCCGCCGAGCCCCGGCGAGAGCAGGACGGTCCGCGCGCCGTCGCCGGCGACGTCGTGATGGACCGGCATCAGACCGAGGTGTCGACGGCGAGCGCGCCGACCGGCCTGCCGACATGCGCCACAGAGGCGATCTCGACCAGCGCGTCCGGCTTCACCAGCCCGCACTGGATGCAGTAGCGCGCCGGCTTCTCGCCGGGGAAGTATTCGGCATAGACCGCGTTGATCGCCGCGTAGTCGGCCCAGTCCTTGAGGAAGACGTGGTTGAAGGTCACGTCGTCCATGGTCCCGCCGGCGGCCGCGACGACGCCCTTGATCGTCTCGAGCACGTGGCGGGTCTGGGCCGAGGCGTCTCCGACATGGACGACGTTGGCGTCGGCGTCGAGCGGCAGCGTGCCCGAGACGTAGAGCACGCCGTCGGCCAGGGTTCCGGGCACGTAGGGCGCCAGCGGCTTGCCGGTGCCGGGCGGGATCACGACGGTCTTCGGCATTGTGTTCGGGACTTTCCGTTGGCGATCACTCGGCGGCTTCGGTGCGACGCGGCTCGGCACAGAGGGCCCTCTCGAAGGCCGCCACGTCCGAGACCCAGCCGAAGAACGTCTCGATGTTGAGGAGCGCGCCCTCCTGCAGGCTCGGCGGGCCGGCCTGGTGGGTGGCGTCGGCCAGCACGATGCCGAAGTATTCGAGGAAGAACCCGTCGCGCAGGGTCGATTCCACGCAGACGTTGGTGGCGATTCCGGTGAAGACCAGGGTGCGGATGCCGCGCGCCCGCAGGGTGCTGTCGAGCGCCGTGTTGTAGAAGCCGCTGTAGCGCGGCTTGCCCATGACGATGTCGCCGGGCTGCGGCTTCAGCGCGTCGACGAGGTCGTAGTCCCAGGTGCCGCGGGTCAGCAGCCGGCTGTTCAGCCCCGGCTGCCGGCGCATGGTCTTCAGCGCGTTGGATTTGTGCCAGTTCGGCGAGCCCGGCCCCCCGGCCTCGACGTAGTCGGCGTCCCATCCGTTCTGGAACCACAGCACGACGATGCCGGCCGCCCGCGCGGCCGCGACGGCGGCGGCGATGCGGCCGATCACCGGCCCGGTCTGCGACACGTCGAAGCCGGCCAGATCGAGGTAGCCGCCCTTCGTCGCGTAGGCGTTCTGCATGTCGACGACGATGAGCGCGGTGGCCTCGGGCGCGAAGGCGATCGGCTCGGGCCGCGCGGGCAGCGTCACGCCGCCGAAGCGGCCGGCGGCGTCGCGGTATCCGGCGGGCGCCTCCATCACGCGACCTCGGAGAGCGGCGCCGCAGCCGCGGCGACGTGTCGGCGGGTCTGCATCAGCGGCTGGATCTTCTGCCCGAAATCGTCGAGCCCCTTCAGGAAATCGTCGAACACCAGCAGCACCCCGCCGGTGCCGGGCACGGTCATCACCGCGTCGAGCATCCGCGCCACGCTCTCGAACGAGCCGACGAGGGTGCCCATGTTGATGTTCACCGCCGAGGTCGGGTCGGCCATCTGGCGCACGTTGGTGTCGGCGCCGGACTTCGTGTCGGCCGCGCCCTGCACGCCGAGCCAGGCGATCGCCTCCTGGTCCGCGCCCGCCTTGTAGTGCTCCCACTTGGCGTGAGCGGCGGCGTCGGTCTCGTCGGAGATCACCATGAACAGCACGTAGGAGGAGACGTCGCGGCCGGTCTTCGCCTTGGCGGCCTCGAGGCGCGCAACCGTCGGCGCGAAGGCGGTAGGGGTGTTCACGCCCTTGCCGAAGCAGAAATTGTAGTCGGCGTAGGTTGCGGTGAAGGCCATGCCGGCCTCGCTCTGGCCGGCGCAGATCACCTTCATCGCACCTTGCGGCCGCGGGCTCAGGCGGCAATCGTCCATCTGGAAGTATTGGCCCTTGAGGTCGCTGCGCCCGGTCTCCCAGAGCTCGCGCAGGATCTGCGCGTATTCCGAGAGGTACCGGTACCGGTCGGCGAAGAAGGCGTCGCCGGGCCAGAGGCCCATCTGCGAATATTCCGGCTTCTGCCAGCCCGTGATCAGGTTGAGGCCGAAGCGTCCCTCGGAGATCGAGTCGATCGTCGCGGCCATCCGCGCCGTGATCGCGGGCGGGAAGCACAGGGTCGGCGCCGTGGCGTAGAGCTTGATCCGCGAGGTGACGGCGGCGAGCCCGGCCATCAGCGTGAACGATTCGAGGTTGTGGTCCCAGAACTCGGTCTTGCCGCCGAAGCCGCGCAGCTTGATCATCGACAGGGCGAAGTCGAGGCCGTAGCCCTCGGCCTTCAACGTCACCGCCTTGTTGAGGGCGAAGCTCGGCTTGTATTGCGGAGCATTCTCGGAGAGCAACCAGCCGTTGTTGCCGATCGGGATGAAGACCCCGACATTCATCGCTGCGGCGGGTTCGTCCATCGGCCACCTCTTCCGAACGCGACCCGACCCGCTCGCGGCGGGCCCGAGACGGGGAACGGTAACCGCTCGAACCAGCCCGTCAAATCGCGGACGCGGCTCTGCACAAAATCTCCGCGGGTTGCTCAGGCGATGCGCGCGATCCGCCCAGACGGGAAGCGATCCCGGGTGCGGATCGAGCCGCCCGGATGCGCGAAACGCCGCCCGCGATCTGGTAGACCGGGCATCACGTGCCCTGCCCGATGGACGCCGCGATGCGCGAGACGCCTGCCCCGAACGCCGCCACCCCACTCCGCGCCGCCACGAACCGGGCGTCCTATCCGCGCCACGTCCCGATCGGCACGCGCTGGGCCGACAACGACGTCTACGGGCACGTCAACAACGTGGTCTACTACGCGTTCTTCGACACCGCGGTGAACGGCCTGCTGGTCGAGGCCGGCGTGCTCGACATCGCGCGATCCCCGGTGATCGGCCTCGTCGTCGAGACCGGCTGCCGCTACCACGCGCCGATCGCCTTCCCGGACGTGGTCACCGCCGGCGTGCGCGTCGCGCGGATCGGCCGGTCGAGCGTGCGCTACGAGATCGGGCTGTTCCGCGGCGACGCCGACGAGGCCGCGGCCGAGGGCTTCTTCGTGCACGTCTACGTCGACCGCGCCACCCGCCGGCCCGTCGCGTTGCCGGAGCCGCTGCGCACGGTTCTGCAAGGGTGGACCAGCGCCGCGGAGCCGTCCCTGCCGTGACACCTCCGCCCCCCCTTGCTATGGCGCGGGGATGAGACACCGTCGCATCGTCGGGCGCCGGTGCGAGCGGATTTGACACGATCATGAACATCTTCGCCCTGTTCGAGGCGCGCGTGCGCGAGGCCGTCGAGGCGCTGGTCCGCGGCGGGACGCTGCCCGAAGGCCTCGACCTCGCCCGGGTCGTGGTCGAGCCGCCGCGCGACGCGAGCCACGGCGACCTCGCCACCAACGCCGCCCTGGTGCTCGCCAAGGAGGCCAAGACCAACCCGAAGGCGTTGGGCGAGGCGCTGGCCGCCGAGCTGCGCACGGACCCGCGCGTGGTCGGAGCCGAGGTCGCCGGCCCCGGCTTCATCAACCTGCGCCTCGCGCCCGCCGTGTTCCACGGCGTTCTGCGCGGCGTGCTGGCCGATCCCGTTGGCTATGGGCGCGGACGGATGGCGGGCGGCCGGGTCAACATCGAGTACGTCTCGGCCAACCCGACCGGCCCGATGCATGTCGGGCACGGCCGCGGGGCGGTGTTCGGCGACGCGCTGGCCAACCTCCTCGTCGCCGCCGGCCGGCAGGTGACGCGCGAGTACTACATCAACGACGCCGGCGCGCAGGTCGACGTGCTCGCCCGCTCCGCCTACCTGCGCTACCGCGAGGCGCTGGGCGAGGAGGTCGGGGCGATCCCCGAGGGTCTCTATCCCGGCGACTACCTCGTGCCGGTGGGGCAGGCGCTGGCCGAGACCCACGGCCGCGCGCTGCTCGGACAACCGGAATCCGAATGGTTGCCGGTGGTGCGCGAGACCGCCATCGCCGAGATGATGGCGATGATCCGCGGGGACCTCGCCGCGATCGGCATCCACCACGATGTGTTCTTCTCCGAGCGCACCCTGCAGGGGGAGGGCGGCGGCGCGGTCGCGGCGCTGCTCGCGGAGCTGCGCGAGAAGGGCCTCGTCTACGAGGGCCGCCTGCCGCCGCCCAAGGGGCAGGTGCCGGAGGATTGGGAGGACCGCGAGCAGACCCTGTTCCGCACCAAGGATTTCGGCGACGACACCGACCGGCCGCTGCTGAAGTCGGACGGCTCCTACACCTACTTCGCCACCGACATCGCATACCACCGGGCGAAGTACCTCGCCGGCGCCACCGAGCTGATCGACGTCCTCGGCGCCGACCACGGCGGCTACGTCAAGCGCATGCAGGCGGCGGTGAAGGCGGTCACCGACGGGCGGGCGAGCCTCGACGTGAAGCTGTGCCAGCTGGTGCGGCTGTTGCGCGCGGGCGAGCCCGTGAAGATGAGCAAGCGCTCGGGCGAGTTCGTGACGCTCCGCGAGGTCATCGACGAGGTCGGCCGCGACGCGATCCGCTTCATGATGCTCTACCGCAAGAACGACGCGACCCTCGATTTCGACCTCGCCAAGGTGGTCGAGCAGTCGAAGGACAACCCGGTCTTCTATGTCCAGTACGCCCATGCCCGCATCCGCTCGGTGCAGCGGCAGGCACGCGAGGCGTTCCCCGACTTCGATCCCGCCGATGCGGCGGCGCTGGGTGATGCGGACTTCGCGCTGCTGTCCGATGAGGGCGAGGCCGAGATGCTGCGGCTGATCGCGCAATACCCCCGCGTGCTGGAGGCGGCCGCCGCCGCCCACGAACCGCACCGGATCGCGTTCCACCTCTATGAAACGGCGAGCAGCCTGCATAGTTTCTGGAACAAGGGCAAAGACTTGCCGCAATTACGGTTTGTTAATCCAACCGACCGAAAGTCGACTCGGGCGAGGCTGGCGCTGATCGAAGCGCTGCGAGGCGTCCTGGCATCCGGTCTCGCCGTGCTTGGCGTGAGCGCTCCGGACGCGATGCGATGAGTGCGCCCCCTAAGTCGGCGTAGGATAAGGATGCTGCCATGACGAACGCTTCGCGTGCGCCTGTCGATTTCGACGCCTTCGCGCGCGATCTGCAGCAGCCTTCGCCGGCCCCGCGGGCCGTCGAACCTGCCGCGCAGAAGCCCGACCCGCTGGCGGAACTCGCCCGCATCGTCGGCCAGGACGATCCTTTCCGCGCCCTCCTCGCCGCCCGCGACGACCGGCGCGAGCCCGCCCCCCAGGCGTCCGCCCATCGCGGCCGCCAGGAGCCGAGCTTCGGCAACGAGGCCGCCCATCATCCGAACGATTACGCCGAGCCGCAGCGCAACACCCCGGCCGACGCGTTCGACCAGTATCTCGCCTCGGTCGACCACGGCTCCGACCAGCCGGTGGCCTACGGCGACGCGCAGACCTACCAGGACGGCGGTTCCGAGGCCTACGACCAGCGCAGCCTGAAGCGGGTGAAGCCGCGCCGGCGGCTGGTCACGGTCGGCGCGGGCGTCGCCGTCGTCGTCGTCGCGGTGACCGGCGCACTGACCTACAAGGGCCTGAGCCGCGGCGGCAGCGGCGGCGGCGTGCCGGTGATCCAGGCCGACACCTCGCCGGTGAAGGTCGCGCCGAAGGTCGCCGACGGCGTCGAGATCCCGGACCAGAACCGCCAGATCTACGAGCCCAAGGCCAAGGACAGCCAGATCCGCATCGTCAACCGCGAGGAGCAGCCCCTCGACGTGGCCCAGGCCGCCCGCGCGGCGCAAGGGCAGGATCGGCCGGCACAGGATCGCGGCGAGACGGCCAACCTCACGCCGGGCTCGGCCTCGTTCGACGTGTTCGGCCAGCCGCGCAAGGTCCGCACCGTCGTGGTCCGGCCGGACACCCCGCCCCCGGCGGTCCAGCGCGAGGCCCAGGCGGAATCGTCCCCGATCTCGCCGGTCCCGACCATGACGCTGCCGGGCGACGATGCATCCGCCGCACGCCCCAAGCCCGGCCGGATGGCGGCGGCTTCGACGCCGCAGATGCCGAGCCAGACCGCGACCGCGCAGCCGCCCTCGCAGCCCGCCGCAACGCAGGCGCCGCCGGCGCCCGAGCGCACGCCCGCTGCGGCGGTCCCGCCGCCGGCCAAGCCGAAGGCACCGCAGCGCGTCGCCGCCGTCGCGCCCGAGGCCGCCGTCCCGGTCGAGGCCCCGGCCACGACGGCGACCGTGAGCAACGCCGCCGTCGGCGGGTTCTCGGTCCAGCTCGGCGTCCGCACCAGCGCCAAGGAAGCCCAGACCGCCTTCCGCGAGATGCAGGGCAAGTACAGCCAGCTCGCCGGCAAGCCGGAGCTGATCCGCCAGGCCGAGGTCAACGGCAAGACGATCTTCCGGGTCCGCGTCGGGCCGCTGGCCAAGGCGGAAGCCACGAGCCTCTGCACCGAGCTTCAGGGCGCCGGCGGACAGTGCTTCGTCGCCAAGAACTGAGCCCGCCTCCACAAAACCCGCGTCGGCGGATCGCCTGAGATCGGCGATCCGCCGGGGCCGCGCCTGAGTCGCCGGCGCAACACCCGAGCGTGCGCGGACCGATGGTCCGGCAGACGTCGCGGTTTGGCCTTGCGGCGCGGGCATCTCCTGTCGGACGCTCGCCACGGATTCGTATTCTTCGTCCGGGCAGGCGATGCCCGCAACCCAACCCTCCCGGGAAGACCGTCCCCGATGACCTCCCGTGCCCTGATCCTAGGCTGCGCCGGCAAGACCCTGTCGCCGGACGAGACCGCGTTCTTCCGCGACGTGCGGCCCTGGGGCTTCATCCTGTTCAAGCGCAACATCGGCACGCCGGACGAGGTCCGGGCGCTGACCGCGTCGCTGCGCGCCACGATCGGCCGGGACGACGCGCCGATCCTGATCGACCAGGAGGGCGGCCGGGTTCAGCGCATGGGGCCGCCGCACTGGCCGGCCTACCCGGCCGGCGGGCGCTTCCGCCGGCTCGACGGGGCGGCCGCCGCGATGGCGCGGCTCGGTGCGCGCCTGATGGCGCACGACCTCGCCGACGTCGGCATCAACGTCGACTGCGCGCCCGTCCTCGACGTGCCCGAGCCCGGCGCCCACGACATCATCGGCGACCGCGCCTACGCCACGACGCCGCAGCAGGTGGCCGAGATCGGCCGGGCGGTGGCCGAGGGCCTGATGGCCGGCGGGGTGCTGCCGGTGATGAAGCACATCCCCGGGCACGGCCGCGCCGCCTGCGACAGCCACCACGGCCTGCCGGTGGTCGAGGCGAGCCTCGAATCCCTCGCGGCCCAGGATTTCCGGCCCTTCCGCGCCCTCGCCGACCTGCCGATGGCAATGAGCGCCCACGTGGTATTCACGCAGATCGATCCCGACCGGCCGGCGACCCAGTCGGCGCCCGTGATCGCCGACGTGATCCGCGGCGCGATCGGCTTCGACGGCCTGCTGATGACCGACGACCTGTCGATGCATGCCCTGACCGGGCCGTTCCGCACCCGGGCCGAGGCGGCCTTCGCCGCCGGCATCGACGTGGCGCTCCACTGCAACGGCGACGCGGACGAGATGCGCGCCGTCGCGGAGGGCACGCCGTCGCTGGCCGGTGCCGCCCTGCGCCGCGCGGAGGCGGCGCTCGCCCGGCTCGGGGGCGCCCGCGACGGCCTCGACCTGCCGCTGGCCCGTGCGCAATTCGCCGCGGCCCTAGCGCAGGCCGCCTGACGGGGCGCGGTCCCCGCATGGGATTGCCGGGGCGATCCGGGTTTGACCGCTTGTGTTAACCCGGCGCGGTCCCTAGGTTCTGCCCGAAATTCAACCGCGGACACGTGCCGACGCGGACACGTCTCTCACGATGCGTGACCCGTGGCGCAGGAGGTTGCCATGGGCAGCATGAGTATCTGGCACTGGGTCGTCGTCGCCGTCATCGTGATGCTGCTGTTCGGCCGCGGCAAGGTCTCGGACCTGATGGGCGACGTCGCCAAGGGCATCAAGGCGTTCAAGAAGGGCATGGCCGAGGACGAGGCGCCGACGCAGGCCGCGACCCCGCCCGTCGCCCCGGCCGAGCCCGTCCGCACCATCCCGCACGCGGGCGAGACCAGCCCCGGCACCGCGATCCCGGCGAGCCACCTGCCGCAGGGCGAGCGCAAGCCCGTCTGAGGAGGCCCGGGCCCGCGCCCCCGCGTGTGGGGGCACGGCTCATTTCCCGAGGCCCGTCGGCGCCGTGGCGACGGGCCCGAGGCTGCAGGACCGTCGACGACATGCTGGACATGAGCTGGGGGGAGGTGATGCTGATCGGCGGCGTCGCCCTCATCGTCATCGGGCCGAAGGACCTGCCGAAGGCGCTGCGCACCGTCGGGCAGGTGACGCGGAAGGTCCGCCGCATGGCGGGCGAGTTCCAGATGCAGTTCAACGAGGCGATCCGCGAGGCGGAGCTCGACGATGTCCGCAAGGAGGTCGACGGCATCCGCGACACGGTGCGGGGCGCGAGCGGCGGCTTCAACCCGGTCCAGACCATCCGCGACGAGCTCAAGGGCGCCGTCGAGGCCCGCGCGCCGAAGCCGAGCTCGGCGACGCTGGCCGACGCCACCGCGCAGCTGAAGGCGGCCGAGAGCGCGGCTCCGACGACCGGCGGCGCCTACGACGTGCCGAAGGCCCTGGAACAGCCCGTCGCCCAGCCCGTCGCGGAAGTGCAGGCCGCCCCCGAGCCGCTTCCCGTCCCGGGATCCGTCGACGACCCCTACGGGCCGGCCCCGGACCCGACGCCCGCGCCGCACGGCCCGGCCCCCTCCGCACCGGCCGCAGGCCATTAAGCGATGATCGACCAGACGGACGAGGCCGAGATCGAGGCGTCGCGGGCGCCGCTCCTCGACCACCTGATCGAATTGCGCGCACGGCTGATCAAGTCGCTGATCGCGTTCGTGATCATGTTCTTCGGGTGCTTCTTCTTCTCGCGCGAGATCTACAACATCCTCGTCCACCCCTACGTCTCGATCGTCGGGGTCGAGAACGCCAAGCTGATCGCGACGCACTTCCTCGAGCAGGTCTTCACCAACATCAAGCTCAGCGTCTTCGGCGCGGCGTTCCTCGCCTTCCCGGTGATCGCGACGCAGATCTACGCCTTCGTCGCCCCGGGCCTGTACCGCAACGAGCGCAAGGCGTTCATGCCCTACCTCGTCGCCACGCCGGTGTTCTTCGTGCTCGGCGCGCTGGTCGTGTTCTTCCTGGCGATGCCGCTGCTCATCAAGTTCTCGGTGTCGCTGCAGCAGGTCGGCGTCGCCGGCGAGCCGACGATCGCGCTGCTGCCGAAGGTCGACGAGTACCTCTCCCTGATCATGACGCTAATCTTCGCCTTCGGCATCGCCTTCCAGCTGCCGGTGATCCTGACGCTGCTCGGGCAGATCGGCATCATCGACGCCAAGTTCCTGCGCGAGAAGCGGCGCTACGCGATCGTCCTCGTCTTCGTCGCCGCCGCCGTGCTGACGCCGCCCGACGTGATCTCGCAGCTCTCCCTCGCGCTGCCGATGCTGCTGCTCTACGAGGCCTCGGTGTTCTCGGTGTCGCGCATGGAGACGCTGCGCGCCCGCCGCCGCATCGCCGAAGGGCTCGACCCGTAAGACCGAGCCGCGACGCCGGGCGTCGACGACGACGGGGCATGACCCGGCTGCGGGTGAGGCTCGATTTTGAGGATCCCGGGCGGGGCTTGCTCCGGTTCGAGGCTCCGTGCCGCAGCGACCGGGCCCCTTCAGAGACCGGGCCCTTTGGCGGCGCCGAATATCCTGGCCGGCCGACCGCCGACCGTCCCCTGAACCACCACGACCCAGGCATCGGCCTCCGCGACGCGGGCCACCGTTCGGGGCACCTCGAACCGCACCGCCTGGCCGGTCCAGGGCCCGAGGCGCTGCAGGCCGCGCACGACGTTGACGTAGGTGGCGGTTCGGCCGCGGTTCTCGCCGCCGCCGATCGCGACCGGGCGGCTGCGCAGGACCGGAACCAGCCAGACGTCGCCCTTCAGATCCGCCTTCGGTACCGGCTCGGCCCCGATCTCGATCACGATCCGCTCGTCGCGCTCCTCGCCGCGGACCGGCACGGGCAGACCGCCGCGGGCGTTCGCCTCGCGCAGCAGCTTCTCCAGGGCGGCCCTGTCCGAGGCGACGGTCGAGGCGGAGCCGTTGATCACGGCCTGGGGGGTGAACATCTGGCGCGCGCCGTGCACGCCGGAATAGGCATGCTGCCGCTCGCCGAACGGGCGCTGGGCCAGGGTGTCCTTCCAGCCGAGATAGTCCCAGTAGGTCACGGGAAGCGTCAGCGCGAGGATGCCGGGCTGGCGGGCGAGGTCGCCGATCACCGGATCGGCCGAGCGGCAGGCGGCGCAACCCTGGCTGGTGAACAGCTCGACCACCGCGCGCAACGGCTCGGCCGCAGCCGGACCGCACGGCAGGCCGGCGGCCAACGCCGCGAGCAGGACGCGGATCGGGACGAACGCGTGGGAACGAGCGTGGGTCGCCGTCATCGCCTCAGGAGAGCGCACGCGACGCCGGCTGGGAAATCACGTTGGCTTGAGGCTCGGCGACCTCGGTCGCACGCGCCTTCGGCAGCATATTCGGCCGCCAGCGCCGGTGCATCCACAACCACTGCCCGGGATTCTCGCGCACCCAGCCCTCGACGATCGCGGTCATCGCCTGCATCGCGCCGGCCACCGCGATCTGCCCGTCCGCGTCGCGCGGCAGGTCGAGGGGCGGGGTCAGCTCGAGCCGAAACCGGCCGTTCGGAAGGCGCACCACGCGCGCGCCGTGCACCGGGCAATCGTAGTGGCGGGCGAGCTTGGCGAGCAGCGGGTTCGCTAGGCACGGACGCCCGAAGAACGACACCACGACGCCGCGGGTGAAGTGCTGGTCGATCAGCTGCCCGAGATGGCCGCCGCGCTCGACCACGCCCTGCATCGCGAAGGCGCCGCCCGGCCCGGAGGCGGCGAGCCGCCCCATGGTCTTGCGCCGGACCTCCTGCACGAGGCGCGCCGCGGCCGGGTTGTTCGGCGCGCGGAACACCGCGGTGGTCTCGAGATCGAACTTCGCCGCGCAGATCGCCGGCAGCTCCCAGTTGGCGAGATGGGCCGAGAACACGAGGCCCGGGCGGCCGTCGTCGCGCAGCGCCAGGAAATGCTCCAGGCCCTCGACCTGCATGCGCTGGGTCGCGGGGTCGGCGGGGTCGAAGTCGAACAGCGTGTCGAGATGGGCGTACTCGGCGCCGGTGCGGCCGAGATTGTCCCAGGCGGACCGCGCGATCCCTCGGATCTCGGCCTCGGACGCGTCGGGGAAGGCGGCGCGCAGATTCGTCAGCGCCGTCCGGTGCGAGGGCAGCCAGGGCCCGAGCGCGCGCAGCAGCGCGCCGCCGGCATCCCCCGCGCGCTCGGGGCCGAGGACCCGCGACAGCCAGAACACCGCGCGGATCAGTGGCAGCATCGCATAGCCGGCGAGCCGCGGCAGGTTGCGCTTCAGGGTCAGGGCGAGGCGCAGCAACGGGTCACTCTCGGGTGGGAGGCGTCCCGTCGAGGCGGGGCGCGGGCGCGGCGGGCGACGCCGCGCGGGAAGCTCCGCGGGCTTAGATCATTTCATCGCGACAGGGGAGGGCGTCAGAAGCTCACGAGGATCTTGCCGAAGACCTTGCGCGATTCCAGCCGTTCGAGCCCCTGCGCGAAGTCCGCCAGAGGATAGACGGTGTCGACGACGGGGCGGATGCCGTCGGCCATCTTGTCGAGCGATTCCGCAATGTTGGCGAGCCGGCAGCCGAACGAGCCGGTGATGCGGTATTGCTGCTGGAACAGCTGCATCAGGTTCATCGTCGTCGAGACGCCCGAGGTCGAGCCGCAGGTCACGAGGCGGCCGCCGCGCTTGAGGCAGAGCAGCGAGCCGTTCCAGGTGTCGGGGCCGACATGCTCGAACACCACGTCCACGCCCTTCCGCTTGGTCAGCCGGCGGACCTCGCCCTCGAAGCGCTCGGTGCGGTAGTTGACGACGTGGTCGGCCCCGAGCGCGGCGGCCTTGGCGCCCTTCTCGTCGTCGCCCACCGTCGTGTAGACGGTGCAGCCGATGGCCTTGGCCATGCGGATCGCCGCGGTGCCGATCCCTGAGCCTCCGGCATGGACCAGGATGCTCTCGCCGGGCTCGAGCTTGGCGTTGTCGAACAGCATGTGCTGCACCGTGCCGAAGGCGATGCCGGCGCAGGCCGCGTCGGTGAGGCTGACCGCGTCGGGCACCTTGACCACGAGCCGGGCCGGCATGGTGACGAACTCGCGGGCGAAGCCGTCGATGTGGAAGCCCATCACCCCGCCGACATCCTCGCAGAGGTTGTCGCGGCCCTCGGTGCAGGCGCGGCATCGGCCACAGGTCATCGCGCCGTAGAGCGCGACCTTGTCGCCGGCTTCGAGCCCCTCGACGCCCTCGCCGAGCTCGGCGATCTCGCCCGCGGCCTCGGCGCCGACCGTCAGCGGCAGACGCCGCTTGGCGAAGGCCATCCCGCGAAAGCCCCAGACGTCGATGAAGTTCAGGCCGACCGCGCGGACGCGCACCCGAACCTCGCCGGGACCGGGGGGAGGGGGCGCCTCGACCTCGGTCAGGCGCAGGTCGCGGTCGCCGAAGAGTTGCAGGGCTTGCATCGGATGACTTTCAAACGCTTGGCCGGCCCCGCCCGGACCTCGGCCGATCCCAATCACGCCCGCATCCCGAGGTGCTCGCGCCAGCGGGCCTCGAAGGAGCCCTCCAGCGGGCGGAGCGATCCCTGGAGTTCTCCTTCGAGGCCTCCGCTTCGCTCCGGCACCTCGGGATGAGGGCGCGGGGTGGCCGTAACATATCTCATCCGTCCGCAGCACCAGCGCATGGCGGTGCGACAACGCCGAGATCGTCACGGACCGCCGCATCCTGCTCGCCACGCCATTCCTCGAGGCGAGGATCGAGACCGACGAGATGCAGCGACGGGTCGTCCGATCCCGCATCGCTTGGAGCCCGAGCTGCCATCACATCGGCCTGCACGACCGAATCCGAGACGGGGATCTCATTCCGGCGCGAGGTAGCGCCGCCGCGCCCAGCCCACGACCCGGCCGACCTTGACCCGGCACCACGTCGTGCGGCTCGGCGTGTCGTTGGTGCAGCCGACGACGAGCGCGCGGGCGCGGATCTCGCCGACCACCTCGGCCGCCGGGTCGGGCTCGGCGCGGATGCTCAGCGTCTCGCCGCGCGGCAGGCCGTCGACGCGGTACGGGACCGGATCGGCGCACACCGCACCGGTGCCGACGTGAAGCAGCAGGCCGGCGAGGGCCGGACGGACGAGGAGCGAGGCGCGCATGATCAGCGGTGGACGCCCATCATCGCCGTCAGGCCGCCGTCGACGGGCAGGACCGCGCCGGTGACGTAGGCGGCGGGATCCGCCATCAGGAAGGCGGCCAGCGCCGCCACCTCCGTCGGGTCGGCGAAGCGGCCGGCGGGAATCTGGCGCTCCATGCCGGCGCGGTGGGCGGCGTATCCGGCCATCATCGGGGTGTCGACGAAGCCCGGGGCGATCACGTTGACGGTGACGCCGCGCTTGGCCGACTCGATCGCCAGGGTGCGGCAATAGGCGATCAGCGCACCCTTGGTCGCCGCATAGGCCGCGTTGCCGGTGTTGGCGCGCAGCGCCGCCACCGAGCCGATCGCGACGATGCGCCCGGCCCGCGCCCGGATCATCCCGCGCACGAGGCTCTTTGCGATCCGCGTCAGCGAGAAGAAGTTCACCTGCATCAGGGCCTCGGCGCGCTCCTGATCGAGCATCGCGGCGAGCGCGTCGTAGGATTGGCCGGCATTGTGGACGAAGCCGTAATAGCTCTTCGCCTCCGCCGCCTCGCAGAAGGCGTCGAGGGCGCCGCGGTCGGCAAGATCCAGCGGGATCGCCTCGAAATCCGCGTCGGGATGGCGGTCGCGCAGCTCGGCGAGCAGGGCCTCGGCCGGCGCCTGCGACGCGCGGAAGGTGAAGTCGACGCCGTGCCCGGCGGCCGCCATCGCCCGCACGATCGCCGAGCCGAGGCCCGAGGCGCCGCCGGTGACGAGGATGCGGCGAGCCGCGGTCGGTGCCGCGCTCATGCCGGCTCGGACCCGAGCACGAGGCAGGTGTTCTGGCCGCCGAAGCCGAACGAGTTCGACAGGACGCGCGCCACGGGCAGGTCGCGCGCCGCGGTGACGATGTCGAGCGGGATCGCCGGATCCGGCACGGCGTAGTTGATCGTCGGCGGGATGCGCCCGTGCCGGATCGTCAGCAGCGAGATCACGGCCTCGATCGCCCCGGCGGCGGTCAGCGTGTGGCCGAGCATCGACTTGTTCGAGGTCACCGGGATGCGCGCGGCGGCGTCCCCGAACACCGCCATCAGGCCCATCGCCTCCATGCGGTCGTTCTCGGGCGTCGAGGTGCCGTGGGCGTTGACCGTGTCGACCGCCTCCGGCCCGATCCCGGCATCGTCGAGGCTAGCGCGGATCGCCGCGATGATCGGCGCGCCGTCGGGGCTGGAACGGGTGCGATGGAAGCCGTCGCCCTTCTCGCCGCAGCCCAGCACGTAGCCGAGGATCGTCGCGCCGCGCGCGACGGCCGAGGCCGCGTCCTCGAGCACGAGCGCGGCCGCGCCCTCGCCCATGACGAAGCCGTCGCGATTCTTCGAGAACGGCTTCGAGGCGGTCTCCGGCGGGTCGTTCTGGGTCGACAGCGCCGAGAGCAGCGAGAAGCGGATCAGCGATTCCGGGTTCACCGAGCCGTCGGTGCCGATGCAGAGCGCCGCCGTCATCTCGCCGCGCCGGATCGCCTCGACGCCGAGCTGGATCGCGGTGGCGCCCGACGAGCAGGCGGTGGAGAGCGAGATCGGCGAGCCCTTGGTGCCGAAGCGGTCGGCGATGCGGTCGGCCACCGTCCCGAAGATGAAGAGGTCGTGCCACGCGTCGAACTTGCGCGAGGCCGCCGCGTGCTGGAGACCGGCATAGGTCACCGGCCCTTCGCCGCCGCAGGCCTCCGCCAGGGCCTGGCGCTGCGGCCATTCCATCTCGACCGGCGGCACCGCGATGAACAGGGCGCCCGGGAAGTCTCCGGCCGCGCCGATGCCGGCCTGCGTCACCGCCTCCTCGGCCGCCACGCGGGCGAAGCGCTCGGAGAGGGCGGGGGCGACCAGTGGATCGGTGTCGAGGAAGTCGACCGTGCCGGCGATGCGCGTGCGCAGCCCGTCCGTCAGGAAGCGCGCGATCGCGTGGATGCCGGATCGCCCCTGCGTCAGGGCGGTCCAGGTCGCGTCCTGGCCGTGCCCGAGGGAGGAGACGATGCCGAGACCGGTGACGGCGACGAGCGGGCGACCGCGGGCGTCGCGATGGGAATGTCCTGCCATGGCGCCGTCTTAATCGGTTTTTTTCGGCCGTGCATCCCGCGGCGTGACGGACCGGGCTCAGCCGTCAGACCCACTCGCCCCGGCGCATCACCGGCACGGACTGCCCGTCGGCGGCGATGCCGTCCACGTCGACCTCGGCCGAGCCGATCATCCAGTCGATGTGGATCAGGCTGCGGTTGGCGCCGCGTGCCGCGAGGTCGTCCTCCGAGAAGCCCGCGCCACCGCCCACGAAGCACTTCGAGTAGGCTTGGCCGAGGGCGATGTGGCTCGCGGCGTTCTCGTCGTAGAGCGTGTTGTAGAACAGCAGCCCCGATGCCGAGATCGCCGAGGAAGCCGGCACCAGCGCGACCTCGCCCAGGCGACGGGCGCCCTCGTCGGTGTCGAGGACGCGGGCCAGCACGTCGGCGCCCCGGGTGGCGGCCGATTCGACGATGCGGCCTTCCGAGAACCGCACCTGGATGCCCTCGATCAGCGTACCCTGGTACGAGAGCGGCTTGGTGCTGGCGACGTGGCCCTCGACCCGCGCCCTGTGCGGCGTGGTGAAGACCTCCTCGGTCGGGATGTTGGCGTTGCAGGTGATGCCGCTGCGCGAGGTCGCCGCGCCGCCGCACCATTCGTGGTCGTCGGCGAGGCCTACGGTGAGGTCGGTGCCCGGCCCCTGGAAGCGGATCGCCGAGAAGCGGTGTCCGTTCAGCCTGTCCTTGCGCGCGTGGAGGTGGGCGTTGTGCGCGGCCCAGGCGGCGACCGGATCGGGGCCGTCGACGCGGGAGGCGGCGAACACCGCATCCCAGAGCTTGGCGACCGCCTCCGCCTCGGGGAGGTCGGGGAACACCGTGCGGGCCCAGGCCGGGGTCGCGGCCGAGACGATGGTCCAGTTCGTGGCGAAGTTGGCGATCAACTCGAGCGCCGGCACGTAGGCTTTGGAGCGCGACCGGTTGGCGCGGGCGACCTTCTCCGGATCCTGGGCCGACAGCAGCGACGGGTCGTCGCCGCTGATCGCGAGGCGGGCGGCGCCGTTGCGGTAGGCCTCCGCCATGCCCGCATAGAGCCACCCGGCGGCGGTATCGAAGGCCGCGTCCGAGGCGTGGGCGAAGCGCGCGAGCGTCGCGGCGTCGTCGCCGAGCAGGGTTGTCACCAGCGACGCCCCGGCGCGGTAGGCCTCGGCGGTGATGGCACGCGCCAGCGGCAGCGCGTCGAGGGGCGCGGTCAGGACAAGCTCCTGCCCGGCCTGGAGGTTGAGCCCGACCCGGACCGCAACCTTCGCGAGCCGGTCGAGCCGCTCCTCGTGCGCCGACCTCGCGACCGGCGGCTCAGCATGCGCGTTCATCGCGACCCCTTCGAAACGTCCGATCCTGTGGTGCAAGATCGGTGCGGGGTCCATCGAGTCAAGCGGCGCGGGACCAGGTGATCTCGCCGAGGCTCTCGCGGAAGGCGAAGCGCATCAGGTGGTCGGAGACGACGTTCTCCAGGCGGGTCAGCCCGGCGGGATCGGACGTGGCGATCCGCATCAGCAGGGCGTCGGGCTCGGCGTCGAAGGTGCAGACGCGGTCCTCGCTGAACGGCACGGTGCCGTGCTCGGGGGTCGCCGAAACCGGGAACTTGTGGCTCCAGTGGCGGCAGAGCTGCTGCAGGTAGCGGCTCGCCTCGGCGGTCTGCACGCGGGCCTGAGAGGTGGGCATCTCGATGGTCTCCTTGAAACGTCTCGTCGCGAGCCGGCCGTCGCCTTCGCGACTGCGAAGGCAGGCGGGGACCCAAGCAAGTGCCGGACCCTGGCGCCGGGCGCCGCGACCGGGGTTGACGATAAAACGCAACCTCAGCCGTTAACGCCCCACTAACGCAGGGAAACCCGCACGCTCCCGGTCTTCTCCCGACCGGTCGCGATTCGAACCTTGGACCGGCCGGAGAGCCGATTTATGGCGCGATGCGTCATCGCATCATGGCAAGACATGGTGCGTCGCACAATCGAAATCCAGCCGGCTCGGCACTCCGCGGCGGTCGGCTCAGGGCAGGGCGGGCTGCGGATCGTCGGAGAGAGCGACGACCTTGCCCGGGTTGAGCCGGTCCTGCGGGTCGAGCCCGGCCTTGATCGCGCGCATCAAGTCGAGGGCGACCGGGTCGGCGTAGTGCTGCAGCTCGTCGCGCTTGATCAGGCCGACGCCGTGCTCGGCGGCGATCGAGCCGTCCATCGCGGTCACGATGTCGTGGACGATGCGGTTGAAGTCCGCCCAGGTGCCGAGGAACGCGGCCTTGTCCATGCCGACCGGCTGGCTCAGGTTGAAGTGCATGTTGCCGTCGCCGACATGGCCGAAGGCGCAGACCCGCAGGCCCGGCATCGCCGCCTCGCAGGCCGCGCTCGCCTGCTCGACGAAGTCGGCGAGCCGCGACAGGGGCACCGACACGTCGTGCTTGATCGAGCCGCCCTCGTAGCCCTGCGCATCCGAGAGATGCTCACGCAAGGCCCAGAGCGCGAGGTTCTGCGCCTCGCTCGCCCCGAGCGTTGCATCCTCCACGAGCCCGTCCTCGATCGCCTCGGAGAGCGCCGCCTCGAGCTCGGCCCGGGTGTCGGCGTCGGGCCGGGCGGAGGCGAGCTCGATCAGGGCGTAGGCGCCGTGCTCGCCCGCGAGCGGGCGGACCGTGCCGGGCATGTGCCGCAGCACCATGTCGAGCCCGACCGGCGGGATGAACTCGAAGGCGGTGAGGTCCCGGTCGGCGCGCCTGCGCAGGCGCGCGAACAGGTCGAGCGCCACGCGGGCCGAGGGCAGCCCGACAAACCCGACCGTGCGCGAGGCGGGCTTCGGGAAGAGCTTCAGCACCGCCTTGGTGATGATGCCGAGGGTGCCTTCCGAGCCGACGAACAGGTGCTTGAGGTCGTATCCGGCGTTGTTCTTGCGCAGAGCCTTGAGGCCGTTCCACACCCGGCCGTCGGCGAGCACCACCTCGAGCCCGAGGACGAGGTCGCGGGCGTTGCCGTAGGCCAGCACCGCGATCCCGCCGGAATTGCACGCCAGCGCGCCGCCGATCCGCGCCGATCCGCGCGAGGCGTAGGAGAGCGGGAACAGCAGCCCGGCGGCGTCGGCCGCGTCCTGCACCTCGGCGAGGATCGCGCCGGCCTCGACCACGATGCTGGCGTTCACCGGATCGAGCGCGAGAACGCGGTTCATCCGCGCGAGCGACAGCACCACGCCGCCATGCGGAACGCCGCCGCCGACGAGCCCGGTGTTGCCGCCCTGCGCCACCACCGCGACGCCCGCCGCCGCGCAGGCCTCGACCACGAAGGCGACCTCCTCGGTCGAGCCCGGCCGAACGGCGGCGAGCGCCGAGCCGCGGTAGAGTTTTCGGGACTCAACGAGATACGGGGCGAGGTCGGACGGGTCGGTCAGAACATGGGCGGCCCCGAGGCGCGCGCGCAGGGCTTCGAGGAGGGTGTCGGCGGACGGGGCCGGGGCGAGGGTGGGTTCGGTCATGATCGGTTCTTCGGCAGGGATTCTCTCGCGGACGCGGCCGCGATGCAAACGCTGCGGGCTGGCATGGACCGGTCGGTGGCCTAAGACTAGCCGCAGCGGGCACCCGGTCCACCCGATGCCCGAACGACGACCCGCCCCTGTCTCACGAGGCACGCCATGCTGTCCGTCATCCCGAACCCGCCCCGCGTCGCCCTGCCGGTCGCCGGCAGCACGGACCTGTTCCCGGTGCGCCGGGTCTACTGCGTCGGCCGCAACTACGCGGCGCATGCCCGCGAGATGGGGAAGGACCCCGACCGCGAGCCGCCGTTCTTCTTCATGAAGCCGGCCGACGCGCTGCAGCCCTGCGGGCCCGAGCCGAAGCGGCACCCCTATCCGCCGCGCACCGAGAACTACCATTTCGAGATCGAGCTGGTGGCGGCGCTCGCCAGCGGCGGCCGCGACATCCCGGTCGAGGCCGCGCGCGATCACGTCTACGGCTACGCCATCGGCCTCGACATGACCCGGCGCGACCTGCAGGACGAGGCCAAGGCCCTGGCCCGGCCATGGGACCTCGGCAAGGCGGCCGACCTCTCCGGCCCGATCGGCCCGATCCACCCGGTCGCCGAGATCGGCCATCCGGCGGCCGGACCGATCACCCTCTCGGTCGGCGGCGCCGAGCGCCAGCGCGGCGACCTCGGCGACATGATCTGGTCGGTCGCCGAGCAGATCGCCTACCTCTCGGCCTATTTCGCGCTTGAGCCGGGCGACCTGATCTTCACCGGCACGCCGGCCGGCGTCGGCCCGGTGCGGCGGGGCGAGCGCATGGTGGGGGCGATCGCGGGGCTGGGCGAGATCGTCCTGGACGTGGCCTGAGCGGCTGCGCGGCTCCCCCGATGACGAAGCTCCTCGACCGGCCGCTGGCGCGCCGCCTGTTCCACCTCGGCGCGCTGGCGGCGCGCGGCATGACGCTCGGCGTCCGCGGCGCGGCCTTCGACGCGCAGGGCCGGGTCTGCCTCGTGCGCCACACCTACGTCAGCGGCTGGCAGCTGCCGGGCGGCGGCGTCGAGCGCGGCGAGACCGCGCCGGAGGCGATGGCGCGCGAGTTCCGCGAGGAAGCCGAGATCGCCGTCGATCCCGCGGTCGGGCTGCGCCTGCACGGCTTCTACCGCAACCGCGCGGCCTCGCCGCGCGACCACGTCGCCCTCTACGTCGCCCCGGCCTTCACGGTGCTCGGGGAGAAGCGGCCCGACCGCGAGATCGCGGCCTGCGCCTTCTTCGCCCTCGACGCCCTGCCGGACGCGACCACCCGCGCGACGGTGGAACGCCTGCGCGAGATCCGCGACGGCCGTCCGCCCGCCGATCTCTGGTGAGATCGGACGGACGCGAAAAATCCTCGCAGCGGGCGCTTGCAACGCCGGTTGGAATGGTGTTTAGAGAGCGCCGCCGGGGCCGCCGGGCACGAGAGTTTCCAGCGGGCCAGCATTGTGAGCGGGTGTAGCTCAGGGGTAGAGCACAACCTTGCCAAGGTTGGGGTCGAGGGTTCGAATCCCTTCGCCCGCTCCAATTCACTCGGACAGATTTGGACGCGATTACAGCGCGTTAGCAGAGGCCACCTTCGGGTGGCCTTTTGCGTTCCTGGGGGTGTGGTCCCGTAATTGGTCCCGAAACGGGCTAAAACTCCGCTCGGGATGGGCCCGGCAGGGTGGAAGGCGATCGGCGGTCCCGATTGAAACGGGGCCGGCCATTCGGTCGCAGGCCGACGCTCTCACGCGCCATGGACAGTCCCAAGCCAGGAATTTCCGACCTCGTGTGCGCTGTCGCACATGGACGGTTTTCAGCCGATCGAGGGATTTCGGCGCCGGCCACCCGGATTCCCGCGGGCGGCTAAATCCTGCGTCAGGGGGCGAGCCTGCCGAGATCCTCAAGGTCCTCCGGATCCGGCGGCGCGAGGATCTCGGGTTGGGCTTCCAGCAGCGGCCCGACCGCGGCCGCGATCTCCCGCTTGTCGAGGAGACGGTAGGCCCCGTCGCGCAGCAGGATGACGGCTGGGGCGGGCTTGAGCTTCTTGGCCCCCTTCTCGGGCGTCAGGTACACGCCGTCGTACCCGGGGGGGCCGGGCTTGAACCACACCACGAGGGCGTCCGGCGTCTGCCGCCTGAACCAATCCGACGTTGCGACCCAGGCCGCGCAGGCCTCCTTGGCCACGCGCTTCCGGTTCACGTTCGACAGCTGGGACGCCAGGAACAGCGCGTGCCCGGCGAGCTCGCCAACCGGCAGGGGCGTGAACACGATCTCGCCGGGGGGAGCGTCGACCCGGGTGAAGGTCTCGATGATGGGTTCGGGTTTGGCGTCGGGCATGTCCGCATGATGCGGGCGAGCCGTTAACCGCCCGTCAGCCGGCGGAGCGGGCGGCCTCCCGGGCCCGGCGCTCCGGACCCAGCTTCCTCGCCAGGTCCGCCGGCCGCTGGGCCCGCACGAAGCCGCGGGAGACCTGCCCCGAGAGCTCGGCCATCTCGATCAGGGCGTCACCAGGCGCCCGCCTCAGGGCGTCCCTCGCGTCGCCGTCGGCGGCCTCCATGTAGGCCCGCTCCACTTCGTCCACGAGGACCTCCATTGATTCGCATATGAGAACGAATGAAGAACAAATTGGTGCGGGAGTCGATCCCTGGACGCGACGTTTCGGCCCTCAGTCAGACGAACCAGCTGACCACCAGTGCGACCCCGATGCCGAGGCCGACCTGCAGAACGGTGGAGCGCAGGCGGTCGATCGCTGCGGTGAGGTTGGCGGCATCCAGGTTGGGGGCGGGATCCGCGGGAGCCTGAGGCGGCGGCCCCTGTTCCGGCACCCCATCATCCTCGTCGACCTTCGGCTGCGGCGCATCGCTCCAGCTGAGATGGCGGACCGTGCCGCGGGCCACCTCTGGGCTCTCGCTCGCGTGGTCCGCGTGGGGAGCCAGATACCAGGTGACCCCGTAGCCGGGCGGCGTGTGCTCGTCGCCCTTCATGATCCAGAGATCGAGCTTCACGCCGAGGTGGAACGACGGCATCTCGCCAGCGCGGTAGGCCGCGAGCATCGCGGCCATGTCCATCTCGGGGATCCAGCACTCCAGGAACCAGGCATCCTCGCTCTTGAACTCCCAGTCACCGGCGATGAAGCCGAGCACGCTGGTGAACGGGGTGTAGCCGTTGCCGTCCTCCTGGGGGATGGCGGGCCGGATCGTCACGGGCAAGACCCGGCAGGTGTCGCCCCATCCCGCGAGCCGGACGGTGTCCCTCCGGATCGTGGCCATCCCGGAGATCTGAGGTGTTCGGCTGATGGTCCCGTAGTCCGTGGAGACGGCCTGTCCCATCTTGAGGTTCGAGACCTCGACCCAGAGGGTTCGATAGGGGTCGTGGTGCCACTCTCCCTCGACCTCCGGGATCGCCATCGTCCCGTCCGTAACGATCGATTTCAGCCGCGCGCGCTTGTCCTGTCTCGCCATCTGCCCCCCGAGGTTGAGGCACTCTCGCGGGCTGGCGACGCCCCGTCCAGGGTTCCCGTCCTTAGGCCTGCCTGCGTCCCACGCGGCGCCGGTCGTTGCGGGCCTCCCGCTCCACGGTGTGCCCGATCCACCGGGCGAGCGCGTCCCGGATCCGGGACTCCCGCTCGGCCGGGCCGTCCCCGGGATCCGCGGCGATGATGCACTCGACCGTCCGGGTTGCCCCCCGGGCGAGCTCGTCGATCGTGGACTGCCTCACGGGGTGACCTTCACCAGCGTCAGCCGCGATGCGTTGGCCGCGAGGTGCGACCGCCAGGCCTGCGCGTGCACGCGCCTCGCGAAGCGGACACCGCCAACCTTCTCCGGTATCGCCGAGAGTGGGGGCGGGGGTCCTCCGTTCGGTCCCACCAGTTCCTCGACCGCCTCGCGCAGGACGACCTCCCGCCGGGTCGGCCACATATCGTCGCGAGCCTGTCGGAATGCCTCGTGGTGGCCGGCGAACGTGGCGGCGGCGACGGCGCTCCACCAGAAGGCCTGCTCGGCCGGCCAGTTCCGGATCATCGCGTTCCCACAATCCTGAGGACGATCGCCTGGGGCATCGGGCGCTCGGCGTGACGGGCCATCATCGCCAGCATGGCGAGGCCCTCAGCCTGGTTGAGCAGCAGGGCGGCCGCCTTGTCGACGGCGTCCCGAGCGGCGGCGATCTTTGCCTCGGTGGTCGTTGTCTCGGTCATGCCGCGTCCCTCTTATTCCAGGACCACTCCATCGACGGGGTGAACCTCCGCATCAGGGCGTTCTTCGCGACCCGGACGCGTCCCCGGTTGCGACGCCGGGCGCGTCGGGACAGGGGCTTGCCGATCGAGGGGCGCATCGCCTCGGTGCGGGCCTCCTTCGTCGCCAGGTTCTCCAGGACCTGGCGCCAGAAGTTCGGGAGGAGCTCCCGTGGCATGCCGTGCCGCATGAGAGCGACGTCGCGATCGTACGCCCCACGCTGGGCCTCCAGCAGCGAGGAGGCGGTCCCTATCTCAGGGTGGACCACGGCCATCCGGGGTGGCGCCAGGCGGAAGGGCGTCTCGGTGTAGATGCGCATGGCTCAGGACTTCCGTCCGTTCACGTGAGCCTGGAGACGGCCCAGCCCGGCGCTGATCCAACGGCCGGCGTCGAGCATCCCGAGGGCGAATTCCGCCCCCATGGCCGCCCCCTACCTGGCCGCATGCGCAGCCGCAGGATCTCCCTCCCGCCATGTCCGGCGGGAGATCAGCGCCTCCAGCGTACCGGCCGAGGCGTCGCAGTCGGCTTGAGCCGCCAAGCGCCTGGCTGCCCGCGGGATGGCGTGTGCCGGCAGGCCTGAACGCCGGAGCTGTCGGCGGATGCCGCGCTCAGACTTGGTCATGCCGGCCTCCGTGCCTTGGCCTCGGCCGCCCGGCGCTGCTCGGCGAGCAGGCCGTCGAGGCTGTCCCGGAGCGCCCGGACGAGCGTCATCCCGTCGATGTCGTCGGGGTCCGTGCAGGCCTCGGCCTCGCGCAGGGCGGCCCGCACCGCGGCGATGTCGTCCTCAATCGCGACGTGGCGCTTGGGCGCCTCGCCACCCAGCTCCTTGACCTGCGCCATCCCATTTCCCCCATCGAATCCGTGCAAATGGGAGTCTGCCACGGATCGAAGATTTCCACTGGACGGCGTCCGAAAATTCGCGCAGCCGGCTGAGTCGCAGGGGGTTCCTTGCATGCCGATCAGGTACGCTCAGGGCATGAGCATCTTCGACCTTGGCGAGTCCCTCGCCCTTGCGCGGCGCCACCGCCGGCTCTCGCAGCGGGCCCTTGCGGCCAAGGCCGGCGTCAGCGTCGAGTGGGTGTCCCGCTTCGAGCGCGGTGACAGCATGGAGCCATCGATGCACCGCGTGATGCGATGCCTCCATGTGCTTGGGCTGGACCTGCGGCTGTCGACGTACAACCAGGGCCGGCCCAGCCTCGACGACCTCATCGCGCAGGACGAGGAGGCCGATAGCAGCCCGGCGCTGAAGGCGGCGCTAGGGCTTGGTTAACCCTAGGAACGCGACTCGGTCCGCAACGGCTGCACATAACTTGCACCCTGAGCCGGCTTGGCGCATAACGGCGTCACACCGGAGATGACGTCGATGATCTGCCCTCGCTCGAAACGGATGCCCTGCCTGACCGCCTGAGCCCTGCTCGGCGCGCCCCGCGTGCACTCCCGTTCCAGCGAGATCCCCATGACCGACGACGCCTCTCGGGCGCGCGCCGCTGCCGTCCAGGCCGCCCGTGCCACGCTCCTCGACTCCACCGCCCTGACGGGGCCCCGCCAGCCCGAGGCTCCCATCGGGCCGCGTGCGAAGGCGTTCGGCGGCGAGCACGTGCGGTACGACGCCCGCGTCGACGCCGGCCTGGCTCTCGCCCGGTTCCTCGGCGAGGAGCCCCGGCTCCCGGCCGCGCTAGTCCGGCAGCTCGGGCAGACCCGGCGGGACGTCAGCATCGCCTCCCTGCAGAAGGTGGAGGCGGCGCTGCGCGGGCACGCCAACGCGGAGACCACGTCGGACGCGGGCCGGAACGCCGCGGCGCTGCTGGCGGATGACCTGCTTTTCGCACAGGCGGCGCTGGGGTCCGCCAAGGCGGCGGCGTGCTGCAGCTCGATCTGCTTGCGCCTGGCGCTGGCGTCGGCCTCCAACGGGCATCACGCCGCCGCTTGGCTCGCCCTGCGGAACGCCCTTCGATACTGCGGCGATGCCACGGAGGAGCTGGACGAGGCGGGGTACGTTTCCGAGGACCTGGCCAGCAGCCTGGCGCCGTACGACAACCACGTGGCCCGATTCGCCGAGACGCTCGCGATCATCGCGGCGGCGCACCGGCAGATCGGCATCGAGGAGGACCTCGCCCGCGGTGGCGCCGGCGGCACCGCCAAGGACTGGGTCGACGCGCAGGCGGACGGCCTCGCCGCGCTGGCGCAGCTGGACTGGCCCCTCGGCGACGGAGGCTGGAGGGACCGGGCGGCGCGCGCCACCCCGACGCTCGTCGTCCTAGCCAAGGGGGCCTTGGACCACCTACCCGGTTCCGAGACCACGGGCTCATCGCGGACGTCGCGGGGGTCCACGCCGCGCGCGGAGTTCAACACGCTCGCCGGGGAGGCCCTGCCGCTCGTCCATGGCGTCGATGTCGTGGCCGTCGGCAAGCTGCTCGACGCGCGGTTCCCGTGGTTCACGGACCTCACCGCGCTGCTGCTGCGGGACCTCGCCAACGGGGGTGTAGCCCGGCTGCGGAACACTCTCGCGGTGTCGCCGCCGGGCAGTGGGAAGACGAGCTACCTGCAGGTGTTCTGCGAGGCGGCCGGGATCCCGTGCGTCCTCTACAACGCCGCCGGCGTCGCCGACGCCGCGTTCGGAGGAACCTCGCGCCAGTGGAGCACGGGGCGCGCAAGCGTCCCGTTGCAGACGATCCAGCGGCTCCGCGTCGCCAACCCCGTAATCATCATCGACGAGATCGAGAAGGCGGGTACGAGGTCGGAGAACGGGCGCCTCACGGACTCCCTGATCGCCCTGCTGGAGCCGGTAGGGAGCCGCGCCTTCCACGAGGTCTATCTGGAAACGAACGCCGATCTGAGCGGCACCCAGTTCCTGGCGACGGCCAACGGGACGGGAGCCGTCCCCGGCCCCCTCCTGGACCGCTTCCGCGTCGTGCACGTCGGCCTTCCCAAGGCCGAGGACCTGCCCGTCGCGGCGGCCAACCTCGTCGCCGAGCTCCGCGACGAGCGTGGCCTCGACGCCGGCTGGCTCCCCGACCTCGACGGCGACGAGCTGCATCTGCTGGCGCGCGTGTGGAAGGGGGGCAGCCTGCGCCCGCTCCGCCGCGCCGTGACGACGCTTCTCGACGGCCGCGAGACCCTCGCCCGTCGCCACTGACACCTCATCACTGAAGGAGACCCTCCATGTCCGACGCACGCCCGAATGCCGCCCCGGCCGCCTCCCTCGACGAGGCGATCCTCTCCCTGCGCGCCCGCCGGGAGACGAGCGACCTCCGCTTGGAGGCCGAGTTCTCAGGCCTGTCTGTACTCCACCTGGCGCGGCGGGCGCAGGCCCTCGGCCGCCTCGGGCCCTGCGACGTCGACCGCCTCGTCCAGGGCGTCGTCCGCCTCGTCGACGCCCTGCCGGGCACGCGCGGAGACAGGGCGTGAAATCCGCGCGCGGCCCCCCTCTGCCCACCCCGCATCCTGACAGGAGACCCCCATGCTCATCGACGAATTCCGCGTCATAGCCGACGACGCCGTGTGCCGGCATCCCGGGCACGTCGACGTTGTACCCACCGGCGTCAGCCCGTCCCCGCACGGTCCCCTCGTGACGTGGACGGGCGGCAGCGTGCTCCCCCGGCAGGACAACGGCAGGACAGTGGCGCCGCCCCCCGCGCAGGACGTCCTCCGCGTCCTGGCGCGCACCCTCGCCCTGCGCTGGCAGACCGGCCGCGCCGTCGTCCCGGACGACTGGGACGCCACCCTGCGGGCGCGCCACCCGAGGACGTTCGAGGACGGCGGGCCGTACTCGGGTGGCGGGTGGCGGTGGCTATGGGAAGCGGGCGCGAGCCTGATCTCCGAGGCCGGCGCGACGGGATTCCGCACGACGCAGACCAAGGAAAAGTTTGCGCAAGCGCGATGGTATTACTCCATCGAAGGCAAGACTAGGAAGGCGATGCGCAATGAAGTCAACACTATAGTTGACTGCGTAGAGCACCTGTCGGCCTTCATCTGCGAGACGTGCGGAGCGCCTGGTCGGATCCGGCACGGAGGCTGGTCGAAGGCCTGCTGCGACGCCCATGCCGCCGGGAAGAAGTGACGTCTACCGCAACCTGACGCGCCGGCTCTGGTCCGTGCGCGTCGGCGGCCGGGTCGTCGGCCACGTGCCGGCGATCGTGCTTGCCGACGTCGTCCTCCGGGCGTCGGAGGCGGGCAGGCTGCGGTGCCTCCGGACGGGGGCCCGGGACGTCCACGCGTGGGCGACCGGCACGGTGGCCGAGGGGGACCGGCCGCCCTCGGCGCAGCGGCTTCGGTACGGGCTCTGGTGTCCCGGATTTAGGACGAACGGCCTCCTGGTCACCCGGGCGGCGCAGGTGTGGTTCGAGGCCGACGGGTCGGCGTGGTGCGTGGGAGGGTGGGATGCTGAGAGCCTGGATTTTCAGTGACGTGCACGACGACGCCGACTGCTGGGAGGGCCCGGCCGTCCCGCCGTGCGACGTGGCGATCATCGCCGGCGACGTCGCCGACGGCCTGACGCGGAGGTCCATCCCCTGGCTCGCGGCGTGCGTCGTGCCCTTCGTGCGGCGCGTCATCTACGTCCCCGGGAACCACGACTTCTACGCGTCGAGGTGGCAGAGCGAACTCGAACGCGGGCGCGAGGCCGCGGCCGCCGCCGGCATTCACATCCTCGCCGTCGGGGAGACCCTCGACATCGAGGGCGTGCGGTTCGTCGGGGCCACGCTCTGGACGGACTATGAGCTCCTCGGCGAACCGTTCCGCGTGTTGGCGCAGTCAACGTGCGGGGACCGCGTCGGCGGAATGCGGGATCATCGGCAGATCCGGACGCGGCTCCCGTCGGGCGAGACGAACGCTTTCCGGCCACCGATGGCCGCGGCCGCGCACGTTGCCCAGCTCGGCCGGATCGAGCGCGCCCTAGCCGAGCCGCACGCGGGCCCGACCGTCGTCGTCACGCACCATGCGCCGCATCCCGCGTCGCTGGGCAGGCAGGGTCCGTTGCAGGCGATCGATGCCGCGTACGCCTCGGACTGCAGCCGCGTCCTCGAAGGGGAGCACGCCCCGGATCTCTGGATCCACGGGCACATCCACCGGTCCGCCGACTACCGGATCGGTGGGACCCGCATCCTCGCGAACCCGCGCGGCCGCCGGGGCGAGAACCCCGCCTTCGACCCGTCCCTAGTCCTGGAGATCTGACATGCGTGCGCTCGCCATCCTCGCCCTGCTCGCTGGCCCGGCCGGGGCGGACCCCTACCAGCCCGCCCCGGGCCTCTACTGCCCCGAGGGGGCCGACGTCCCCGCCATCGTCGTCGGGCCCGCCCCCGGCGAGGTCGGCATCGATCTGATGGAGTGCCACGGGGCGAGGATCTCAGGCGGCCGGGTGACGGCCTCCCGGTGCTACGGCAACGGGGGCCGGCCGGTCCCCTACGAGGCGGAGCTCAGCCTCCTGCCCAGCGGCGTGCTGCTGCACGACGGCGTCCGGTACCGGCGGCGGCCGTCCGGGGGGCCGTGCCCGTAGGCCACCGAGCGCCTGGATCGGGGGGTGCTGCAGCGCGCTCCACGAGCGAGGCCGGATTTCGCTCGCGGTGTAACGCCGATCGCGCGGACTGAAACGCGCGAAAATATGCTGAGAGCGTGCCGAAACCGTGCGCAGGCGTGCCCGGGCCGGGTTGCCAATGATACCGAACCGGCCTTCGCTCCCATTTCGCTGCACCAGATTTCAGTCACGAAAAAGGGGCCCGGTCACCCGGGCCCCTCGTCACCACTCAGAGTCTGAGGGGTGTCAGTCGAACAGGTCGGGCTCCCGTGCGGCCCGCCAGTCGACGGAGACGCAGAGCTCGCGTCCGTAGTGGAGGATGCCCTTCGACGTCATCTTTGGCGTCGCACGGGGCTTGCCGCCGTACTCCTCGATCCGGACGCGGAACGGGGCACGGTCGATGAGGTCCTGCCGGGGGAGGTTCGACCTGTTCAGATCCAACAGGTCGCCGCGCTCCTTCAGCCAAGCGATGAACTTGTTCGGCTTTTGCCCGAGGGCCTTGCCACCGGCCTGGAGGCTGTAGAGATCCTCGCTCTCGGTGAACCGCTCGACGCACTCCACCGCCGGCAGGGCCCGCTGTACCTGCCGCTGCGAGGCGGTGAGCTGGCGAGAGGTGTCGATGAGCTCCTGGTCTGTGATGACGAGGCGCTCGACGAGGGCGTCCTCCCGATCCATCCGGGCCAGGAGCATCCTCCTCAGCACCCTGTTCTCGTCGAGGTCCTCGGGGATCGCGACCGGCGTCGGGGCGGGTGCCACGGCGTAGGAACCGGTCCGCCGGATCTCGGGGAGGACCTCGTTCATCGCCCACCGACGGAACCGCCATGCCGTCGCGCCCTTCACGAGGGCACGCTGGCTGCGCATCAGCAGGGTGTAGAGACCGCCCTCGGTGATGACCAGGACCTCGCCCTGGGGATGCCCTAAGAAGATCTTAGCCCTCTCGTCCTCGTCGAGCGCCTTGAGCGAGACGGACGGGTTCGAGAGGCGGGCGGCCTTGCAGACGTCGGCGCCGACGAACCAGGGCTGCCCGTCGATCTCCACGACGCGGATGTCGTGGTTGTCGAAGCGGAAGATCGAGATCGCCGGCGCGGCCGGGATGCGGACGATGGCGTTCACGCGCGCCTCCCGTCGGTGGCGAGGGGTACGGCCACGAAGGCGATGTTCGGGGGCAGTAGGCCGGCGATGTCCCGTGCGGTCTCGGGCGCACCGATGACGATGCCCCGCTCGTACTGTCTGTTCTCGGCCAGGCATTCGACCATGTCGTGCAGGTCGCTCACGACGGCGGCCCGGCAGACGTAGACGCAGGGCACGTCCTTCCCGTCGATCAGGACGTGCCAGAAGGCCCGGGCGAACGGGCGGACTTTGCTGACCTCGGCGCCCGGCAGAAATGCGCCCGGGTCCCGGCGGAAGATCGCCTCGCGCGCCTTGTCGTTCTTCCCGCCCGGCGCGTCGTCGCCGGTCACCAGGAGGAGGCGGTCACGCGCAGCGGCTTTGGCGGCCTCGATCCGGAGCTCGATCGTACCGAGGACGCTCCTGCGCAGCATCGGGAACGCCGGCTCGGCAGTGCGCTCCAGGAGGAACGACCGCGCCGCGTGGGGATCCTCGACGCTCATGGCCGCCGCGATCTCAAGGACCGAGGCCTCCTCGAAGCGCTCGGCGTACTGCGAAATTCCCTGGGCGAGGGACGCGGCGAGGCTACCGTTCGGGGCGGTCGTGGTGGTAAGGTGGGTGCACGGTTCGGTCACGGGGATGCTCCTGTGGCTGACCAGGCCTCGGCGGCGTTCGCGCGCTTCCGGGGCCATTTTTTTCGCCAGTGGATCCGGCGATGTCGGCACGAATCGGAGGATATCACCTTCTTCTGAGAACGCGAGTCGATGTGCCGTCATTGCACGTTTCGGGCGCTTTGGTGATAATGGCCTTCCATCGAATCCGGCTCGGAGTGCCTCGTCGTGTATCCCTCCCCAATGCAGCTGCGCGCCGCGCGGACCCTCGTCGGCCTGACGCAGGACGAAATTTCCCGACGCGTCGGCCTGTCCCAGAGGACCATGGTCGCCGTCGAGATGAGGAAGTCGTCCCTGAGCGCGCTCCACTCCGTGATGGGGTTTTACGCCGGCTTGGGCATCAGCTTCTCAGGCACGCCCGACTACACGGTGCAGACCGTCACCTACACGCAGGCGACGCCTCCGGACGTGCCCCCGATCCCGGACACGTAAGGGAATGTCTGGCGGGCGGTGACCTGCGCGCGGCGCGGTTCGCTGCCGCGATGAGTTTGCCTCGGTAGCGCCCGCCCCACCGTGCCAGGACGCTCTCCACGCCCTCGCTCGCCAGCGTGGCCCGCACGGCGGCCGCGGTTGGGGTGGGCCTCAGCCGACTCTCCCAATCCTCCTCGTGGACTAAGCGGACCGCGCGAATCGGTCAGGTGTAGTCAACGGGCACGGATGCGTCCCCAAGGGCGGCGCAAGCCGATCGGCATGCCCGGTAGGTCGGGACAGGGTCGGCGAGGATGCCGACTCGCAGCAGGCCTGCGAAGGTGAGTAGGAACGCCTGGTCACTGGGCATCACGCCTCGGCTCCGATCCTACCGGCGTCGATGTGCTTCACGGCCGACAGGGCCCGCTCCAGGGCCGCCGCGAGGTCATCGGGTAGACCCCGATCGGGTTAGGAGTTCGAGCCACCAGCTCACCAAGCTGTTCGCGGATTCGATATGTCCTCACGGCATCAGGCGACGGCCGCATGCGAGCACAAATAAATTTTCGACCGCATTAGAGCCCCGTGGAGCCGTCCACGGGGCTCGTTGGCTGAATCCTCCGGTGCCTCGAAGTTAGGCCGTGGGCGAGGCTGAAATCGATGCTTTACCCCCGTGAGATCATGCACCCCGTCGGGGCGGTAGAACTACTGGTCTCGCGAAGTATATCAGTGGATCTCCAAAGCACAGACCCATAGACTAAGGCTAATTTCGAGCGGATCATCGGTCCCGACACGGCGGTGTGGTGCCTGACGTGTCGATGGATACGACATGCTCAACACGGCACAGGCGCGCGACCGCGCCCTCGATTTCCACTGGCGCATCCCGGAGAACATCCTCTCGGCCGCCGGCATCCCCGACATCCCCGATCGCAGGCAGGACGTCGCCAGGCGCAGCGTCCTCGCGGCCGCGTGCATCGCGGCCGACATGGCGCCCGGCGAGGATCGCTGGGTCAGCTACTCGCGCCGCAAGGCGTTCTACGCCGGTCAATCGCGGTACATGGGCCTGCCCTACACCTACGACCGCGTGCTCGCCGCCGTGGCTGAACTCGTCGAGCTCGGGCTGATCGAGGAGGTCCGGGCCCGCCCTGGCGACCACCTCTCCACCGGGATGCAGAGCCGCCTGCGTGCGACCCCCGACCTCGTCCACGCCTTCCGCGACGCGCCCTTCGAGTACGAGACGCGCCGCTGCCGCCTCATCCTCAAGGACGAGGCCGGCGACGTCATCGGCTACGACCCGACACGTCAGACGCGACGCCTGGAGGCCGAGCTCGACCGCATCAATGCCTACCTCGGCAACGTCTCGGTCACGATGCCGACGGGCGACGGGTGGGAGCACGCCACGCGCGTTGTCCGGGCCCGCAACGACCGCAAGGAGAAGGGGACGTGGGCCAGCGTCGTCCCGACCCCGAGCCCCGAGGTTTACCGCGTGTTCGGCCGTGGCCGTTGGGACCGCCACGGCCGGCTCTACGGATGGTGGCAGAACCTCCCCAAGGGACGCCGCCGGGAGCTCCTCATCAACGGCGAGGCGGCCTTCGAGCCGGACTTCGCCACCCTCCATCCGCGGATCCTCTACGCAGCCCGTGGTCACGTCTTGCGCCACGATCCCTACGTCACGGGAACATTCCCCCGTGACGAGGGCAAGCTCGCCCTCAACGTCGCCTTGAACGCGAAGACCATGAACGCGGCAGCGGCGGCCATTATGGACAAGGACGACTGGGAGCACGGCTGGGACTACACCCGCGGCCTGCTCAAGGCCGTCGTGGCGCGGAACACCCCCATCGCCGCAGACATCGCTGCAGACCGTGGGATCCGCTGCATGGCCGTAGACAGCGCCATGGCGGTGGATGTCCTCAAGGCCTGCGAGAAGGCGTCCATCCCCTGCCTGCCCGTCCACGATAGCTTCATCGTACCGGCCTCCAAGGGCCCGTGGATGGAGGCCAAGATGGACGAAATCCTGACGGGCGTTCTCGGCGCTGTAACCCGTTCTCCCTCAACGATAATCGGGTGATTGGTTCCACATATGGGCCCCTGGGCCCCCGTTGTCCCCTTGGGCCCGGGCCTCCTGGTTCCCCGCGGGTCGTCATCCCGCCGTCGTCCCCCTGCTACCTTCCCCGTCGCTGCCGCCCGCCCCGTTCCCTGGTGTAGCTCACTACCGTGACGTTCTGCGCCGCCCTCCCTGGATGTGGCTGGCCGTCGACGCTCAGGGGGGGTCGTAGGAATGGCTCTACCCCCTACTGGACCGCCGTTGTTCCAAGTCTAGAACCGCCGCTTACCCCTTGCTAGACCGTCGTTATTCGCCCTCTTTTTGCTTGTCCGATGCTGTTCGGTGGGGTATATTCTAGGCTGTCGACGTATCCGTCGTCCTCGCGATGCACCACATCCTGAGCGCACCCTCCGGCCCCCGGGGTCGGGGGGTGTTATGTTTCAGGGCCCCACGTGACGTTCACCCCCTTAACGCCCCCGGTCCACGCTATCTCACATGGTTAGTCTCTCCCTCGACGTCATCTGCGACGCGGTCGGCGCCTGGCTGTGGCTCAGGTAGGCCCAACAGGCCGATGGCTACTGGCTCGATCCGAACGCTCCGGCTCCGCCCGACGCGGCCGCTGTCCTGGCCTACGCATACGAGGCGCACCTAGCGGCCGAGGCGGGCGGCACGACGTGGGACGGCTGGGCGGTCGCCGTCAACGAGCGGGCCCTGACGCGCACGCTAAGCGAGGTCACCGCGACGCTGCTCGACGCCCGGAAGGACAGCGACCCGTGGACGTTCGCCGACGGGGTAGATCGGCCCCTCACGAACGACCGCTTGAAGGTGCTGAGCCTGCAGATCCGGAGGCACATTGGCGTCTGTCTGGCGGTCTACAACCAGGTCGCCGCCGGCATCGGCGCCGGCGCCATCACCACCGCGGAGGTCGACGGCGCCTTCGCCGACGTCGACGCGATCGTCTTGAAGGCGGCGTCGTGACCATCCCACTCCTGGCCATCCTCGCTCGCCGCCTGACCGCGTCGACCCTCTCCGAAGTGGCGGTGCTGGAGACAGCGACGCACGGGACCGTCCGGACCTGGGCGGGGTTCGTTCGGCGCAAGGCCAAGGAGGACGTGATGCCTAGCGAAATTTCTGCTCCTGACTGCGGAGCCGATCGCCTCCATCGCCGAGGCCGACGCGCCGGGCACGGACGTCCGCGACCTCGTCTACGTCTCGGGGACGCTCCACTCCGTCCGGTCCCCCTCGCTGACCGAGGCGGCATGCGGAAGCTCCAGCTGAGCCTAGTGAAGCTGACCGCCGTCGACGTTGGCGAAGGATCCGTCCACGTCGCGATCGTCGGCGCCCCGACGAGACGGCCCCCGTGGTCGCCATCGTGGCGGCCGACGTGCCCCAGCGCTCAGACTCTTGTGCTTACGGTCGTGGAGCCCTTGAAATAGGGATCGCTATCCTACCGGGCGAGGCGATGGCGTAGAAGAGGTCGGCGTGGACGTGCAGATCAGGAGGGTCGCTTCACGAACCCGATGTCGACGGCGACGGCCTTGAGCCTTTCGGGCTCGCGCTCCTTGCGTTCCGAATACCGGTCGACGAGGTAGTCGGATCGCTCGCGCGTGAGGAGCGTGAACTTCATCAGCTCCTCGCAGACATCGACCACCCGGTCGTAGAGCGGACCCGGCTTCATCCGGCCGGCGTCGTCGAACTCCTTGTACGCCATCGGGACCGAGGACTGGTTCGGGATGGTGATCATCCGCATCCAGCGACCGAGCACGCGGAGGCTGTTGACCGCGTTGAACGACTGCGAGCCGCCGGAGACCTGCATCACGGCGAGCGTCCGCCCCTGCGTCGGGCGCACCGAACCCTCCGAGAGCGGCAGCCAGTCGATCTGGCTCTTGATGACCCCGGTCATGGCGCCGTGTCGCTCGGGGCTGACCCAGACGTGGCCCTCCGACCAGATCGAGAGGTTTCGGAGTTCCTGGACCTTCGGGTGATCGGCCGTGGCGTCGTCGGGCAGCGGCAGGCCGTGCGCGTCGTAGATCCGCACCTCGCCGCCCATCGCCTCCAACAGGCGCGCGGCCTCGTAGGCGAGGAGGCGGCTGAACGAGCGCTCACGGAGCGATCCGTACAGGATCAGGAAGCGCGGGGCGTGGGTGAACGGTGTCTTCACGTGCAGGGCGTCGGTCGTCGGGACCACGAAATGCCCCTCGCTCAGGTTCGGCATTCCATCGGCGAAGGGCTGCAGGGGCTTGTCCAAGACGTTTCGTTCCTCTACGTTTCAACGATGGTTGAGATATTGACATCATGATGGACGAACGGCAAGCCGTGGCGGCCTTCGCGGCCCTCGGCCAGGAGCATCGCCTGCGCATCGTGCGCCAGCTCGTCACCGCCGGGCCGGAGGGCATGGCGGCCGGCATGCTGGCCGAGGCGGTCGGCGTGTCCGGCACCAACCTGTCGTTCCACCTCAAGGAGCTCAGCCATTCGGGGCTGGTCACCTCCCGGCGGGAGGGGCGCTCGATCATCTACAGCGCCGCCTACCCGGACCTGTCCGAGCTCATCCAGTTCCTGATGCGCGACTGCTGCCAGGGACGCCCCGAGGTCTGCGCCCCGGCTGTCGCTGCCCTCGCCGCCTGTTGCACGGAGACCGCCTGATGGACGTCGTGATCTACCACAACCCGGATTGCGGCACGTCCCGCAATACCCTAGCCCTCATCCGCAACGCCGGCATCGAGCCGCACGTGGTCGAGTACCTGAAGACGCCCCCAAACCGGACCCTGGTGCGCCAGCTTGCCGAGCGGGCGGGCGTGAAGGTCCGTGATCTGCTCCGTGAGAAGGGTACGCCCTTCGGCGAGCTCGGCCTCTCGGACCCGAGCCTGACGGACGATCAGCTTCTGGATGCCATCGGCGAGCATCCGATCCTGCTGAACCGCCCCTTGGTCGTCACCCCACTGGGTGTTGCCCTGTGCCGCCCCTCCGAGGCGGTCCTCGACCTCCTTCCCGCCCAACAGGGCGAGTTCGTCAAGGAGGATGGCGAGCGCGTCGTCGACGAGCACGGGCGCCGCGTCGCTACCGCCTGACCCGCCCTGAAAGACCAAGAACAAGAAACGGTCCCGATGCTCGCCCTCGCCATCTTCGTGGTCACCCTCGTCTTCGTCATCTGGCAGCCGAAGGGGTTCGGGATCGGATGGAGCGCCCTGATCGGGGCCGCGGTCGCGCTCGCCACCGGGGTCATCCACCCCGGGGACATCCCGGTGGTCTGGCACATCGTCTGGGACGCCACCTTCACCTTCGTCGCCCTGATCATCATCTCGCTCCTGCTCGACGAGGCCGGCTTCTTCCACTGGGCGGCGCTGCACATCGCCCGCTGGGGTGGGGGTCGGGGACGGCTGCTGTTCCCGCTGGTAATCCTGCTGGGGGCCGCGATCGCGGCGGTGTTCGCCAACGACGGCGCGGCACTGCTGCTCACCCCCATCGTGCTCGCCATCCTGCTCCGGCTGAACTTCAAGCCGGCGGCGGCGCTGGCCTTCATCGTCGCCTGCGGGTTCGTCGCGGACTCGACCAGCCTGCCGTTGGTCATCTCGAACCTCGTCAACATCGTCTCGGCGAACTTCTTCGACATCTCCTTCAGCCGATACGCGGCCGTGATGGTGCCGGTGAACCTCGTCTCGCTGGCCGCGACCCTGGTGGTGCTGTGGCTGTTCTACCGGCGCGACCTTCCGGCCACGTACCCCGTGGCCGAGCTCGAAGCGCCCCGCCACGCGATCAAGGACCCGCTGGTCTTCCGGGCGGCCTTCCCGCTCCTCGGGCTGCTGCTGATCGCCTACTTCGTGACGGCACCGTTCGGCGTGCCGGTCTCGGTGGTCACTTGCGCCGGCGCACTGGTCTTGCTGGCGCTGGCCAACCGCAGCCGCGTCATTCCCATCCGCAAGGTCCTGACGGGGGCCCCCTGGCAGATCGTGCTCTTCAGCCTCGGCATGTACCTCGTGGTCTACGGCCTGAAGAACGCCGGCCTGACCGACTATCTGGCGCAGGGGCTCGTCTGGCTCTCGGGCCATGGTCCGTTCGTCGCCACCATCGGCACCGGGTTCGCCGCCGCCATCCTGTCCTCGGTCATGAACAACATGCCGAGCGTGCTCGTGGGTGCGCTCTCCATCCAGCAGGCTCCGGATCTCTCGCCGCTGATGCGCGAGCTCATGGTCTACGCCAACGTCATCGGCTGCGACCTCGGCCCGAAGTTCACGCCCATCGGGAGTCTGGCGACCCTGCTCTGGCTGCACGTCCTCGACACCAAGGGCCAGCACATCACCTGGGGTCAGTACATGCGGGTGGGTCTGGTCATCACCCAGCCCGTGCTGCTCGTCACCCTGGCGGCGCTGGCCCTCTGGCTACCCGTGCTCGGCGCCCGGTAGCGATCCGATGGCCCCGGCGCGCCGATGGCCCGTGATCTCGGCCCTGGGCGTGGTCCAGATCCTGACGTGGGGCTCCTCGTTCTATTTGCTGTCGGTTCTGGCCGCGCCGATGTCGAAGGATACGGGATGGCCTCTGGGATGGGTCATCGGCGGCCTGTCCCTCGGTCTCCTCGTCGCGGGCTTGGCCTCGCCGCGGGTCGGCACCTACATCGGCGAGCATGGCGGCCGGCCGGTACTGGCCTTCGCGGCCGTCGCCCTCGCCGTCGGCCTTGCCATCCTCGGCCTCGCTCCGAACCTGCTGACTTACCTCGCGGGGTGGCTCCTGATCGGCCTGGGCATGGGCACCGGACTGTACGATCCCGCCTTCGCCACGCTCGGACGCCTCTACGGCGCCGAGGCAAGGCCTGCCATCACCACGCTGACCCTCTGGGGCGGCTTCGCCAGCACGGTGTGCTGGCCGCTCTCGGCCTTCCTGATCGAACAGGTTGGCTGGCGTGGGACCTGCCTCGCCTATGCCGGGCTGCACCTTTCGGTCACGCTGCCGCTCGTCCTGCTCGCGATCCCCCGGCCCCCCGCACATCCGATCACGCGACCCGCAGGCCCGAGCCCAGTCATTCGTCTCGATGGTCGGGAGCGTCGCGCCTTCCTCCTCATGGCCGGGGTGCTGACCCTTGGCGGGACCGTGATGGCCCTGGTCTCGGTTCACCTCATCACCTTGCTTCAGGCCCGTGGCGTGGCTCTTACCTCGGCCGTGGCCTACGGCGCCCTGATCGGACCGGCC
Source organism: Methylobacterium sp. E-041 (assembly GCF_022829665.1). Classification (NCBI taxonomy): domain Bacteria; kingdom Pseudomonadati; phylum Pseudomonadota; class Alphaproteobacteria; order Hyphomicrobiales; family Methylobacteriaceae; genus Methylobacterium; species Methylobacterium sp. E-041. The sequence continues at coordinate 54,661 of NZ_JAKSYQ010000027.1, forward strand.
CAGGTGGGGGCACGCATCGTCGAGATGGCCGGCAAGGGCCGGCACCACCCGCTCTGGACCCTCACGGCGGCGATGGTTCTCGTGGCGACCGGGATCGCGATGCTGGCAGCGGGCTTGCCCGTGGTCGGACTGGCGCTCGTCCTCTACGGGGCCGGCAACGGGATCTACTCGATTGCCCGCGGCACGGTGCCTCTCGCGCTGTTCGGTCCCGAGCGCTACGCCCCGCTCGTCGGCCGGCTCGCCCGTCCGGGGCTGGTGGCGCAGGCGCTCGCGCCCTCCCTCGGGGCCGTCGTGCTGACGCAGGCGGGCGCCGACGCGACCTATGTCCTCCTTTCCGTACTCGCCCTCGCAAACGTCGCGCTCGCCGTATCCCTTTGGCGCGTCCGGTAGTCCCGTCCCTTCCTCGCCGGTCTACGATGTGGCATCGTCCGACGGTGACCTTCTGGCTCGCCCTTCGCAGGCTGCTTCCGCTCCTGGCGGTTCTCAGCCTCGCCCTTGCGCCGGTGACCGCATCCGCGGCCGCCGCGGGCATGCGCGCGCCGATGGCCGTTCAGGGTCACGTCATGGCGATGCCCGACGAGGCCATGGACGACATGGCCGGGATGGCCATGGACGAGATGCCGTGTTGCCCCAAGGAGCGGCCGGACTTGCCCGATTGCTCGAAGGGCTGCCCGCTGATGGCGCTCTGCCTGGCGAAGGTCGCCACCGGCCTGCCGGTCGCCGTCGGACTTCCGGGCCGCGTTGCCGTCATCGAGGGGCCCGCCCGGGCCGTCACCGCCTCCTTCGACAGCCTGTCGCAAGGGCCGCCCACCGAGCCTCCCCGAGCCTGAACCCGATGCCGCCGGCGCCTGCGCCGGCCGATCCCGCGCGCCTGAAGGCCCGGGTCACATCGTTTTCAGGAGATCATCCACCGTGTCCAAGACATCGTTTTCACGCGCCCTGACGGCTGCGCTGCTCGGTCTCGCCCTGACCACCGCGGCCCGGGCCGACACCAAGGACTACGAGTTCCAACTGGTGAAGGACGAGGCCAAGCAGGGCGAGGCCATCCTCGACGTCCGCCTCGTCGACAAGCGCACGTCCAAGCCCGTGCCGAACGCCGTCATCTTCGCCAAGCGCATCGACATGGCGCCCGACAGCATGGAGGAAATGACCTCCAGGATCGAGCAGCTACCGTCGCCGGAGCCGGGCCTCTACCGGTTCAAGGCGAAGCTGACGATGGCCGGCGGCTGGCGCCTCTCGCTCGGAGCCAAGGTTCAGGGCGAGACCGGCACCGTCGAGAACAAGCTGGTGTTCAAGGCCACCAAGTGAGCCGGATGGCATGGCTGGCCGGGACCCTCGCCGCGCTCGCGGCGGGGGCCCTGGGGTATGGCGCGGGGCATGAGGGCAGCCCCGTACCGGCGCTCGTCCAGCAGGCGCGGACCGGGTTCACCCACTGGCTGCCGAGCACGCCCCGGCCGGCATCCCCGATACAGGCATCGGTCGCGGCGAAGGCGACGGGACCGGTCGTCTTCTACCAGGACCCGGACGGGAAGCCGGACTACGCCTCCGAGCCGAGGCGCACGGCGGACGGTCGCGACTATCGCGCCGTCCGCGCCAGCGAGGAGGTGCGCTTCGACGAACCCGACGAGGCGGAGGCGATGCCCGACGCCGGGCACGGCGACATGGCCATGGGTCAGGCCACCACGCCTGCGGGGGCCCGCAAGGTGCGCTTCTACCGCAACCCGATGGGCCTGCCGGACACCTCGCCGACCCCGAAGAAGGACTCGATGGGGATGGACTACCTCCCCGTCTACGAGGGGGAGGACACCGAGGACGGCACCGTGAAAATCTCGCCCGGCAAGCTACAGCGCACCGGGGTCCGGACGGCGGTCGTCGACCGACGCGTCCTGTCGATGCCGGTGCGCGCGCCCGGCGCCATCGAGGAGGACGAGCGCCGGATCTCGGTCATCGCGATGCGCACCGACGCATTCATCGAGAAGGTCGAGGCCGTCACCACCGGCGACCACGTGCACAAGGGCCAGCCGCTCCTGCGCCTGTTCTCGCCGGAGATGAACGCGGCGGCTGCGCAGTACCTCACCGGCATCGGCTACGAGGGCGCCCGCCGGCGCCTGGAGAACCTCGGCATCCCGCCCGAGGTCATCGACGAGATCGAGCGATCCCGAAAAGTGCCCTCGACCATCACCTGGTCGGCGCCCCGCGACGGCGTCGTGGTCGAGCGCAACGTCTCCGACGGCATGCGCGCCAAGTCCGGCGACACGCTGTTCAAGCTCGTCGACCATTCCAAGGTCTGGGTCCTCGCCGACGTGACCGAACGCGACTTGGCGGCCGTGGCAGAAGGCCAGATGGCGACCGTGCGCGCCAGGACGTTCCCGGACCGCGTCTTCACCGGCGCGGTGACCCGGATCTACCCGCACCTCGCCATGGGGACCCGGACAGCCCGTCTGCGCATCGAAATGCCCAACCCGAACGGCGACCTGCGCCCGGGGATGTTTGCCGACGTGACGATCGCCACCGGCAGCGACAGGCCGGTGGTCGCGGTGCCCGACGACGCGGTCATCGACACCGGCACGAAACAGGTCGTCCTGCTGGACAAGGGCGAGGGTCGCTTCGAACCGCGACCGGTCAGGCTCGGCGTCCGCGGCGACGGCTACGTCGAGGTCCGCGACGGCATCGCCGCGGGCGACCGCGTGGTGACCTCGGCCAACTTCCTGATCGACGCCGAGAGCAACCTGAAGGCGGCGCTGCAGGGGCTTTCGGAGCCCAAACCCGACCCGGGCCCGCAGGCCGCCGCCGAGGGGAAGGCGCCATGATCTCCCGCCTCATCGCCTGGTCGGCAAAGAATCTGGTGTTAGTCCTGATCGGGACCGTGTTCGCGGTGGGAGCCGGGCTCTACGCCCTGAGGACCCTGCCGCTCGACGCGATCCCGGACCTCTCGGACGTCCAGACCATCGTCTACACCGAGTACCCCGGGCAGGCGCCCCAGGTCATCGAGGATCAGGTCACCTACCCGCTGACCACGGCCATGCTGACGGTGCCGCGGTCGAAGGTGGTGAGGGGGTTCTCGTTCTTCGGGGTCTCGTTCGTCTACGTCATCTTCGAGGACGGCACCGACCCGTACTGGGCCCGCAGCCGGGTGCTCGAATACCTCAACACGGTGGCCAAGCGCCTACCGGCAGGGGTGACCCCGACGCTGGGACCGGACGCGACAGGGGTGGGCTGGGTCTATCAGTACGTCGTGGTCGCCAAGGAGCGGTCGCTGGCCGAACTCCGCTCGCTCCAGGACTGGGTCGTCCGCTTCGGGGCGTCCCGCGCCGAGGGCGTGGCCGAGGTCGCCGGCGTCGGCGGCTTCGTGAAGCAGTACAACGTCGTCGTCGATCCGAACCGACTGCGGGCGCAGGGCATCACCATGTCCAAGCTCCGGGAGGCCATCAGGTCGAGCAACGCCGACGTCGGCGGCCGCACCGTCGAGTTGTCCGAGTTCGAGTTCGTCGTCCGTGGCCGCGGGTACCTCAAGAGCGTCGCCGACATCGGGAGCATCGTCCTGAGGACGGAGGCGGGCACACCCCTGCGGGTGAAGGACGTCGCCCGGGTCGAGCTCGGTCCCGACGAGCGCCGCGGCATCACCGAGATGAACGGGGACGGCGAGGTCGCCGGCGGCATCATCCTCCAGCGCTTCAGGGCGAACGCCCTCGACGTCATCGCGAGCGCCAAGGCGCGCCTCGCCGAAGTCGCCGCCAGCCTGCCGAAGGGCACCGAGATCCTGCCCGTCTACGACCGCTCGCACCTGATCGAGGCGGCCATCGAGACCCTCAAGGGCACCCTGATCGAGGAGAGCGCCATCGTCGCTCTCGTCTGCGTCGTCTTCCTGCTCCACGTGCGCAGCGCGCTGGTGGCCATCCTGATGCTGCCGGTCGGCATCCTGATGGCGTTCGCGGGCATGAAGGCGCTGGGCTTGGGCGCCAACATCATGAGCCTGGGCGGCATCGCCATCGCGGTCGGCGCCATGATCGACGCCGCCATCGTCATGATCGAGAACGCCCACAAGCACCTGGAGCGGGCGGACCCCGGCAAGCCCCGGGTCCAGGTCCTGATAGAGGCCGCCTCCGAGGTCGGTCCCTCGCTGTTCTTCTCGCTCCTCATCATCACGGTCAGCTTCCTGCCCATCTTCACCCTGGAGAGCCAGGAAGGGCGTCTGTTCGGGCCGCTGGCCTTTACTAAGACGTTCGCGATGGCGGCGGCGGCGGTGCTGTCGGTGACGCTGGTTCCGGCCCTGATGGTCCTGTTCGTGCGCGGCCGCATCGTGCCCGAACACCGCAACCCGGTGAACCGGCTCCTGATCTGGCTCTACCGTCCCATCATCGCCGGCGTCCTGCGGGCGCGGGTGCTGACCATCCTGATCGCGCTGGGCGTTCTAGGCGCCTCGGTCTGGCCGGCCCTGCAGCTCGGGTCCGAGTTCATGCCCGACCTCGACGAGGGCACCCTGATGTACATGCCGACCACCCTGCCGGGCATCTCGGTGACCAAGGCCGGAGAGCTTTTAGGGAGACAGGACACCATCCTGAAGAGCTTCCCGGAAGTCCTGTCTGTGTACGGCAAGGCGGGCCGGGCCAACACGGCCACGGACCCGGCGCCCTCCGAGATGTTCGAGACCATCGTCAACCTGAAGCCGAAGGCGGAGTGGCGCCCGGGCGTGACGTTGGCGAGCCTCAAGGCCGAGATGGATGCCGCGCTCCAGTTCCCGGGCGTCTCGAACGCCTGGACCCAGCCAATCCGCGCCCGCATCGACATGCTCGCCACCGGCATCCGAACCCCCGTCGGCATCAAGGTGCTCGGAACCGACCTCGCCGAGATGGAGAAGGTCGCCCGCCGGGTCGAGGCGGTGGTGAAGGCGGTGCCGGGCACGTCGAGCGCCTATGCCGAGCGCGTCCAGGGCGGGTACTTCCTCGACATCACGCCGGACCGTGAGGTTCTGGGCCGCTACGGCCTAACGGTCGGCGAGGTTCAGGACGTGATCGCCATGGCGCTCGGCGGTGAGAGCGTGACCAACACCGTCGAGGGCCGCGAGCGCTACACCGTGAACGTTCGCTACCCGCGCGCCTTCCGGTCGAGCCCACAATCCATCGCGACCGAGGTGCAGGTACCCATCGCGGGCGGAGGCACGGTCCCCTTGGGTGAGGTCGCCAAGGTCGCGCTGACCCGGGGCCCGACCCAGATCCGGACCGAGAACGGGCAACTCGCGGTCTTCATCTACGTCGATGTCACCGGACGCGACCTTGGCGGCTACGTGGCCGAGGCGCGAGCGGCGGTGGCCGGCGAGGTGAGCCTGCCGCCGGGGACCACCCTCCAGTGGAGCGGGCAGGTCGAGTACCTCGACCGCGCGACGGCCCGGCTCAAGATCGTGGTGCCCCTGACCCTCCTGACCGTGTTCCTGCTGCTCTACCTGAACTTCCGGCGCCTGACCGAGACCCTCATCGTGATGCTGTCGCTGCCCTTCGCCCTGGTCGGCGGCGTCTGGCTGATGTGGTGGCTCGGCTTCAACCTGTCGGTCGCCGTGGCCGTGGGCTTCATCGCGCTCGCCGGGGTCGCCGCCGAGACCGGGGTGATCATGCTGGTCTACCTCGACCATGCGCTGGCCGAGGTCCGGACGGAGTGCGAGCGGGAGGGCCGGCCCCTATCGCGAAATGACCTGAGGCGGGCGATCATGGTCGGCGCGGTCGAGCGGGTGCGGCCCAAGATGATGACCGTGGTCGCCATCATGGCCGGGCTGTTACCCATCCTGTGGAGCACCGGCTCGGGCTCCGAGGTCATGCAGCGCATCGCGGTGCCGATGATCGGCGGCATGGTGTCGTCGACCGTCCTGACCCTCGTCGTGATCCCGGCAGTGTACGGGCTGGTGAAGGGATGGGGACTGCCGAGATCCGACATGCGGCCGGAATCCGTCGAGGGGCACACGATGCCCTTGGCCGCGGAATGACAACGAGGACGAGACCATGCTGGTGGTCGAAGACGAGCCGAAGGTAGGCAGGTTGGTCTCCGACATTCTCGAAGACCTCGCCTAACCCGACATCGAGGGTCGCTCGCATCCGGTCGATGATCGAGGAGAGCCGGGAGGAGGCATGGGGCTCCGGCCAACCGATCCCGGGCTTACCTCCGAAGGGGCCCGGGGTGCTTCTCCGGCGGCATCGTCTCGCGCACGTGGTGCCGGACCAAGGAGGGGCTGAACGGCTTCCCGATGAACGTCGCCCCATAGGGCAGGTCCCCGGGTTCAGGTCGCACATTGCCGGAGGCGACCACGATGGCGATGTGGGGCCACGTCACGGCCGTCCGCCGCGCCAGGTCGAAGCCGTTGTCCGGGCCGGGCATCTGCACGTCCGTGAACAGCAGCTGCACCTTGCCGTGGTGCTCGTCTAGCACCCGCATCGCCTGGGCGACGTTCATCGCCTCAAGAACCACGAAACCGGCATCCTCCAGGATGTCGGACACATCCATCAAGATGAGGGCGTCGTCGTCGACCACGAGGACATGGGGGGCATCGGCGGTGTCAGGCAGGGGCATGGATACCAAAGGCCGGCCTGGCCGGTAGGTTGCCGCATAACATAGGTTTCTTTTGCGTCCTTGAAGCCCGGTTGCCTGGCGACGTTTCCGTAGGTCCCGTGGATGCGGGCCCCTAGGGCCTGTCGTCGCCTGAACAGATTGGCTGGGCTTGCGTTTTCGTCTCTCTGATGGAGGAGGGACGATGCTGAGCGACGCGCAATGGGCTGATCTGGAGCCTCTGGTTGAAGCCTGCCGGCCCAAGGCCAAAACGCCTCCGCAGGATCTGCAGCGCACGCTCTCGGCCATTCTCTGGCGGCATCAGAACGGGGCCAAATGGCGGGCCATTCCCGAGGAATTGGGACCCTGGTGGCGGGCCGCCCAGATCTTCATCCGCTGGTCGCGTGCCGGCGTCTGGGAGCGGCTTCTTCACCTTGTGCAGGAACGCGGCGTCCAACTCGGCATGGTGTTCCTCGACGGCACGAACGTGCGGGCGCACCAAAAGGCGGCGGGAGCCGCCAAAAGGGGGGATCTGCGGCCGAGCGAGACGCTCGTGAAGCTCTTGGCCGCTCGCGTGGCGGCGATAGTACCAAGGCTTGCGTGCTCGCCGACGGGCAGGGCCGCGCCATCGCCTTCCGGCTGGCGCCCGGTCAGGCCCATGAACTCCCTCACGCTGTTCCCCTGCTCGATCAACTGCCGGGGGTGCCCAAATGGGTCGTGGGAGACCGCGGCTATACCAGCCACGTCTTTCGCGAACACATCTGGGACATGGGCGCTCGGCCTGCGATCCCGCCTCAGCGCCACGAAGCGCCCGTGGCCTGCCCGGATTGGATCTACAACAACCGTAACCAGGTCGAGCGCCTCTGGGCCAGGCTCAAAGAGTGGCGCGCCATCGCCACCCGCTACGAGAAGACCGCCGTCAGCTTCATGGGCGTCCTCTACCTCGCCGCCGCCCTCGATTGGCTCAAGCGATGACACGCCCTAGTGGTCGAAACCTGACGCTTGGTACCCATTCGCGAGGTCAGCTTGGGGTGGAATGCGGAAGGTAACCGGCCGCCCGCAAGCGGACATTCCGCATCCGACCCAACTACGCCATAGAAGCGGGCTGACGCTGTTCTCGAAAGCAGACATCGAGGCTGGGCTCGCGTCACGGAGGCATTGTTTGAGATGTTCGCCTTCCGGACTGGCGACACCGCTCGATTAATCCGTGATCTGCACCTGCACGACGCCGCCGAGTTTGCCGGGCTTGCCCGCCGCGACCACGAGGTAACGGCGGCTCGGGCCGGCGTCCTTGCGGGTGACTTGCCGGATCGGGCCGATCGCGTTGACGATGGCCGCGCCGGCCGGGTTGGTGGTGAAGGCGGCGAGTGGCTCCAGGCCGGTCGCGCCCTTCGGATCTGCGGACAGCGCCAGCACGAACGGCATCTTCGGCGCCAGTCCCGTGATCGCGGCCTGCAGCGTCTGCAGCACGCCCTGGTCGAACAGGGTGACCTGCGTCGCCGGCTTGCCGTCGCTGCCCGCGAGCGTCAGCGCACTGGTCTGGCCTGCGGCCCCCAGCGGCTGCAGGTTTTGCATTCCGTCGCCCTCCGGTACGGCGTTCGGGACGTAGGCGACGCCCTGCGGACCCTGCCCGATCGGCACCTCGGCGATCACCGTGTTCGACGCGGTGTCGATCACCGCGGCCTTGTCGGCGTTCTCCAGACCGACATAGACGCGGCTGCCGTCGCCCGAGGGCCAGAGCCCGTGCGGCAGGGCGCCGGTCGGGATCGTTGCGAGCTGGGAGAAATCGTCGGTGCGGAACACCTTGACCTGGTTCAGGCCGCCAATCGTCACGTAGGCGAACTGGCCGGCCTTGGTCGAGACGATGTTGACGTGGTTGGTGATCGGCCCGGTCTCGATCGTCTTCAGCGGCGCGAATGGCGGACGCGCCGAAAACACCTGGGTCCGGCCGACATCCTTGAGGGTGAACCACACCTGCTTGCCGTCCGGCGTGGCGGCGATGTCGGGGCAGAACGGACTCTCCTGCTTCACGCGGCCGACGATGGCGTGGGTCTTGGTGTCGATGACGACGGTCTCGGGGCTGAAGCTGGAGCAGACGTAACCGTAGGTGCCGTCCGGCGAGAAGATCGTCATGCCCGGCCCGTTCGGTACGGTGATCCGGCGGGTCTCCATGGCGGTCGCGGCATCGAGCACGGCGATATAGTCCTCGCCGCGCACGCTCACCCAGACCTCTCGGCCGTCCGGCGTGAAGAAGGCTTCGTGCGGCGAGCGGCCGACATAGGCGGTGTGGCGGACCGCGTTGGTCGCCGTGTCGATGAAGCTCACGGAGTTCGAACCGATCGAGACCGCGAGCAGGGTCCTGTGGTCCGGCGAGAAGCCCATGCCGTGAACCAGAAGCTGCCCGCGATAGAGCGGGCTCAGGTTTGTCGGCGTCGGGTCGCCGAGCCGGATCACCCCGAGCAGGGTGTTGGCGGCGGGATCGACCACAGAGACCGTATTGGAGAACTGATCGGAGGTGTAGAACCGGTCTTTGCTGCTGATGGGCACGTCGGGCGCCGAGGCGGGGCCTGGAGCCTGCCCGGCGAAGGCCGAGCCGGAGAGCAGCACAAGGGCGAGAACGGTCAGGGCGGTCTTCATCGGCGGTGCTCCGAAGGCATCTCGGCGGCAGGTGCCGCGCCATGGTGGTGAACGGGAGGGGCGCCGGCGGCCCGACCCGGCATCGCGAGGCGATCGGCGAGCGCGCGGCGCATCACATCGATCTCCTGGCCCTGCTCGACGACGATCCCCTGCGCGAGGCGGCGCAGGACCGGATCCTCGCCGTGGAGCAGCTCCGCCTTCGCCATCGCGATCGCGCCTTCGTGGTGCGGGATCATCATCGCGGCGAAGTCGCGGTCGGGGTCGCCCGAGGGCGGGACCATCATGTCGGCATGCATCTGCGCCATCGACTGCGCCATCATCGCGTCGAAGGACGCAGACGGAGCTGCCGCTGGCTCGGTGGCGGCCAAGGTCGGGCGCATCATCATCCGGCCGCCGACGAGGCCGCTCGCCATCAGCGCCGCCGTCACGGCAAATCCCAGTGCTCCGCGCATGCGGCTTCCTTTTGATCCGGTGTCGATGGGAAGGATGCCTGGGGCGCGGCTTTATTCCGCGGATGTGGCTGAGAGCCCGTTCACGCCTTCGTGATCTGTCGTCGAGAAGACGCGTGGAATAGAGGCGCCTCTTCGGCATCCCTCCCGATGCGGTCATGCTCGACCGCGGGAGACCTCACCCATGCGCACTCTGCTGATCCGCGGCGCCTTCGCGGCTGTCGCCTTCTCCGCCTTGGCCGCCCAGGCCGCCGCGCCTGCCATGACGGCCGAGACCGCCAAGGGGCCGGCGCTCGTCGATGCCAAGAGCATGACCCTCTACACCTTCGACAAGGACATGGGCGGCAAGTCGATGTGCAACGGCCCCTGCGCCACCAACTGGCCGGCCCTGATGGCCGCCTCCGGCTCGGCCGCCAGCGGCGACTGGACGATGGTGACGCGGGACGACGGCACGATGCAGTGGGCCTACAAGGGCAAGCCGCTCTACACCTTTGCCAAGGACACCAAGCCCGGCGACATCACCGGCGACGGCTTCCTCAATGGCGCGTGGCACATCGCCAAGCCTTGATCGGTGAATGCCTTGATCGGCCCCCTCTGACCGGGAAGCATCGTTGGACGAGATCGCCGCCCTGATCGAACCGCAAATCCCGGCCCTGCGGCGCTACGCCGTCGCGCTGTTGCGAGACCGCGAGGCGGCGGACGACCTCGTCCAGGACACCCTGGAGCGGGCCTTGTCCGCTTGGTCCGGGCGCCGCCGCGACGGCGACCTCCGAGCGTGGCTGTTCACGATCGAGCGCAACCTGTTCCTCGGCGCCGTCCGGCGCCAGGGCCGGCGCGGCGTCGATTGCGGCGCGGAAGCGCTGGAGCAGGTGCCCGACCCAGGTATCGACCCGGAGGCCGCGATGGGGGCCCGCGACGTGCTCGCCGGCCTCGACGCCCTGCCCGAGGAACAGCGCTCGGTGCTGCTCCTCGTCTCGGTGGAGGATCTGTCCTATGCCGAGGCGGCCCAGGTGCTTGGCGTACCGCTCGGCACCGTGATGTCGCGGTTGAGCCGGGCGCGGACGCGGATGCGAAGTTTTCTGGAAACAGGCCGAACCGGCCTCTTGAGGAGGGTGAAATGAGCGGGGATCCACGCCCGGTCGGCGAGGACGACCTGCACGGCCTGATCGATGGCCGCCTCGAACCGGAGCGGCAGGCGCTGGTCGAGGCATGGCTCAAAGGAAACCCCGCGCGTGCGGCCGAGGTCTCGGCGGATCGCGCTCTGCGCGAGCGCCTGCGTGCCCGCCTCGCGCCGATCGCCGAGGAGGCGATCCCGGCGCGGCTCCGGGTGGCCAACATTCGCCCGCGACGTCGGTTCGTCGGCAGGGGCTGGTTCCCCATGGCGGCTGCAGCCGTGCTCTGCCTTGCGCTCGGCGGTGCCGGCGGCTGGGTCGGCCATGCCCTGCGCGGCGGACCCGCAACGGCGATGGTGACGGAGTCACCGGCGACGCAGGACGCGGTCGCGGCCTTTCGCACCTTCGTGGTCGAGGTGGTGCATCCGGTGGAGGTGCGCGCCGACGAGAAGCCCCACCTCGTGACGTGGCTCTCGAAGCGCCTCGGTCACGCGGTCGCGGCCCCCGATCTCGCGGCCCAAGGGTTTCGCCTGATGGGCGGGCGGCTGCTGCCGGCCGGCGCTGAATCCGCAGCGATGCTAATGTACGACGACGACCGCGGAACCCGCCTGACGCTTTACAGCCGCGTCGGAGACGGCGATGGGCGAACGCTCTTCCGCTTCGCCCGAGAGGGCGACATCGCTGCCTTCTCCTGGGTCGATGGTGGCATGTCCTACGTCGTCACCGGCCGTACCGACGAGGCCCGGCTGCTCACCGTCGCGCAGGCGGTCGATGCGCACGTCCGCGGCCTCGCGCCGGATCGTCGGCAGCCGTGACCCTCGACCAGCTTCGCATCTTCGTGGCGGTGGCCGAGCGGCAGCACGTGACGCGAGCCGCCGAGGCGCTGAACATCGTCCAGTCGGCGGTCAGCACGGCGATCGCCAACATCGAGGGGCGGCACGCGACGAAGCTGTTTCACCGGGTCGGCCGCGGGATCGAACTCACCGAGGCGGGGCGCGTATTCCTCATCGAGGCTCGCGCGGTGCTCGCCCGGGCGGAAGCCGCCGAACTGGTGCTCGCCGACCTCAGCTGCCTGCGACGCGGGACGCTGGCGCTCTACGCCAGCCAGACCATCGCCAGCGACTGGCTGCCGCGCCACCTCGTCGCCTTCCGCCGCACCTACCCTGAGATCGCCATCCGGCTGGCGGTCGGCAACACCACCGATGCCGCCGACGCGGTGCGCGCCGGGCAGGCCGAACTCGGCTTCGTCGAGGGAGCGTTGGACGACCCGACGCTTGCGAGCACCACCATCGCGCGGGACCAACTCGTCCTCGTGGTTGCCCCAACACATCCCTTCGCGGGGGCGACCGCGCTCGCACCCGAGGACCTCGCCGGGGCCGATTGGGTGCTGCGCGAGGCGGGATCCGGAACCCGCTCGGCCTTCGAGGCAGCGCTCATGGAGGCTGGCCTCTCCACGGCCCAACTCCGGGTCACGCTCGAACTGCCCTCGAACGAGGCGGTGCGCGCCGCCGTCGAGGCCGGGGGCGGGGCCGCCGTCCTGTCCGAGACCGTGGTCGCCGCCGCGCTACGGGCCGGAACGCTGGTGCGGGCGGCGTTCGCCCTGCCGAGCCGGCCCTTCCGGGTGCTGCGCCACAAGGAGCGCTATCGCAGTCGGGCAGCCGACGCGCTGCTCGACCTGATCCAGGAGGCGGCTGCCGGATGAGGGAACCTGCGAAGCCCGTTCCCCCCGACGACCCGCGGGTCAGGCTCGCCGAGGACCGCACGGTGCTGGCAGCCGAGCGCACCTTCGTGGCGTGGCTTCGCACCGGGCTCGCCTTCCTCGGCGTCGGCCTGGCCGCGCAGCGCTTCCTGCGAGAGGTGCTGGCGGTCTGGCCACTGAAGGTGCTGTCGCTCACGCTGATCGCCTGCGCGCTTGCTTCGTTCGCCGGCGCCGCATGGCGGGACCGGGCGATCCGAGCGCGACTCGCCCATGCCGAGATCCCGATGATGCCGCGCATCCTCACCGTCGGGGTTGCGGCCCTACTCATCGCGATCTCGGGCCTCGCGGCCACTGCCCTGCTCTGGGCGTGACGGTCAGGCCACCGTGACCCGCACCCGGTGCCAGGCGGCGCTGAGGTAGCCCTTGTAGTTCCAGGTGTCGTCCGGCGCCGCAGGCTGGGTCTGGCCGGCGGAGTCCCAGGCCCGCACCGCGAGTTCGTGCTCGCCGGTCGTCAGCTCGCAGTCGATCTCCCAGAACGTCCAGGCGTAGGGCGCGTCCGCATCGCGGTCGATCCGGGCCTGCGCCCAGCTGCGACCGCCATCCGTCGAGACGTCGACGCGGGCGACCGCTCGGTCGCTGGCGATGGCGTAGCCGCGGATCGCGTGCCGGCCGGCCTTCAACGCTGCGCCGCGGGCGGGCTCGCAGATCGCGCTGTTGAGCGGCATCGCCTCGATGGTGATGCCGTGGGCGGGGTCCGCGGTCTCGGCGGTCACGTCGGGCGGAAACAGCTTGTAGTCGTCGGCCTGCATCGGGTTGTCGGAGGGGTGATCCTGCACCGTGATGCGGGCGAGCCACTTCGGGCTGCGGATACCGGCAAAGCCCGGCACCACCACGCGCAACGGATGGCCGTGCTCGGGGGCGAGAGGCTCGCTGTTCATCGCGAAGGCGAGCAGCGTCTCGGGGGCGAGCGCCTTGGCGAGCGGGATCGAGGCGCCGAAGCGCGTGTCCGTATGGGCGATCCGGTCGTGGCTCTCGAAGGCGACGTGACGTGCGCCCCCCGCGTCGAGGCCGGCCGCGCGCAGCACGTCGGCGAGGCGCACGCCGGTCCATTCCGCGTTGCCGATGGCGCCGGCCGCCCACGGGTCGCCGGCGACCGGGGCCACCGCCAGCATGTCGGCCCGGCGGTTGCCGGCGCATTGCATTACTGCCGTGACGGTGATGGGTGCGAACCGCGCCTTGAGGTCGGCGACGGACAGGTCGAGCGGCGTCGCGACCATCCCGTCGACGGTCAGGCGGTAGCTGTCGGCGTCGATGTCCGGGATGTCGCCGTGGCTGCGGACGTAGAAGTCGGCCTGCTCGGTAATGAAGGTCGCGCGCAGGCGATCGAGCGGCGGCTCGGCGTTGTAGGGCGCCTTGCCGTGGACGATGAGGCGGTCCTTGCGCTGGAACAGGCCGAGCATGGGGTCTTTGTCCTGCGTTCGTGACGTGTCGACGACGAGAACGCGCCGGGAACCGATAAGGCCCCCGGCGCGCGTCGCCTCAGGGCTTCATCGTCGAGATGACCGCGTTCTTCGCCCGGTCCACCACGGCGACGCTGAGGTCGCGGTTGAGGACGTAGGCGCGGGCGTTGTCGGTCGAGAACGCGATCGCCTGGCGCGGCTCGTTCAGGCCGGTCACCGTTGCGACGACCTTGAGAGTGCCGGTGTCGATCACCGACAAGGAGTTGTCCTTGAGATTGCCCGAATAGACGAAGCGCCCGTCCGGGGTCAGCGCGGCGCCGTAGGGGTCCTTGCCCACTGCCACCTCGGAGGTGACCTTACGGGCGGCGACATCGACCACGCCGATGGTATTGCGGCCGCTGTTGGCGGCAAACAGCGTCTTACCGTCCTTGGTGATCGAGATGGCGCGCAGCTTGTCGAACCCGGCGATCTCGCCGGTGATCTTGTTGGTAGCGGTATCGACCAACGTGATCTTGTCGCCGAGGAAGTTCGTCACGAACACGGTCTTGCCGTCCGGCGACAGCTTCACGCCCTGGCGCGGCTGCGCGAAGCCGGGGATCACGGCCTCGGCGAGCATGGTCCTGGTGTCGAACACGGTCAGCGTGCTCGCGGCCTCGTTGTTGACGTAGAGCTTGCCTCCGTCGGCCGAGAGCACCGTACCGAACGAGCCGGGGCCCGCGGCGAGAACGCCGGCCTCCTTGCCGGTGGCGGTCTCGTAGACCGTGATCCGGCCGGTGCCGCTGTCGGAGACGTAGAAGCGGGCGCCGTCCGGCGCGAACACGATGTTGCGCGGCGTGACGAAGCCGTCGAGGCGGCGCAGCACCGTGCCCTTGGCGACGTCGTAGACGACGACGGCGCTCTCCTCGCTGTTCGAAACAGCGGCGACGGTCCCGGCGGCGTTCAGCGCCAGGGCGTTGTTCTTGATCGCGCCGTCGAAGCCGGCGGCGAACCCGGGCTGGGCCTGGGCTAGGAGCAAGGCGGCTCCGGTGAGGAGGGTGCGGAGGCTGGTGCGGATATGGGTCATGAAGCGGGTCTCTCGGGCATGCGCGCTCGTTCGGCGGCCGGGGCCTGCCGTGAGGGCTGGTTCGAAATCGGAAATCCGTGGTGCAAGGCCGGGCCGGCCGTGCATCGCCCTGAGGAGACGCCAGAAGGCGCGGTTTATTCCCCGAGGCCGGCGAAATAGCGCGGCGGCCTCGGGATTCGGGGGTTCAGGGCGTCGGCTTCAACGCCGTGAGGTAGTCGACGATGGTCTGCACGTCGGCCTGATCGACGGGCGCCTTGTAGACGTGGACCATCTTGTTCACGGTCTCGGTCCACTGCGCCTTCGTGAGCTTGGGCTGGGTCAGCACCATCCCGGCCGAGTGGCAGGCGAGGCAGTTGTTATTGACCGCCTCGGCCCCCGGTCCGTCGGGGAACATTCGGTCGGAAGTCGGGAATTCGATCGATTGCGAGGTGAAGCGCATCGGCTCGGGAGCCGGGGCGGCGAGCGCCACCAGGGGAGACAGTATGAGCGCGGCGATGAGGGCCGCAGGGCGGATTGGGTTCATGGCTGTTCTCCTCAAGCGGCCTGGAAGGACACGGCCTCGATGCCGTTCTGCATGAAGCCGGCGCCGTTCCAGACCCGGTCCATGGGCTGCGCGACGCCGTTGGTGTTGGTGCAGCGGACCCTGATCGTGTGGGTGCCGGAGGCCAGCGCCGGTAGGCTGCCCTCGAAGCGGCGGAAGCTGTAGGGGCCCTCGTCCGCGCCGAGCTGCGCCGGGAACCACGTCGCTCCGCCATCTCCGGAGAAGTCGACCGTCTTCACCCCGCAATCGCCGCCGAAGGCGATGCCGCGAAGGGCCACCGGCGTTCCGGCCGCCACCTTGGCGCCATCGGTCAGGTTGGTGACGAAGGAGCGCGGCACCATCCTGTTGATCGGGACCGTCTTGAAGCCGGTCTGGCCGGGCTTAATGTTGGCGCCCGGCACGTCCGGGATGCGGTAGGCGGTCTTCATCCAATATTGGTCGTCGGGCTTGTCCAGCACCTCGATGTCGGACAGCATCTTGACCCAATAGGTCGAGTACCAGCCCGGCACCACGAGGCGGAGCGGGAAACCGTTGAGCAGCGGAAGTTGCTCGCCGTTCATCGCGTAGGCGATCATCACCTCACCATTGTTGGCGTGGTCGAGATCGAGGGACTTCTTGAAGTCCGGCGCGTCGTCGACCACGGGCTCGTCGAGGCCGCTGAAGCGCACCTGCAAGGCACCAGACTTCACGCCAGCGCGTTCGAGCACGTCCTTGAGGCGCACCCCGGTCCAGCGGGCGTTGCCCATCGAGCCGTTGGCCCATTGCGCGCCGGGCACACGCGGCTCGAACAGCCCGCGTGAATTGCCCGAGCACTGGTTCACCGCGGCGATCTCGAAGCGGGGCAGGCCGGCGATGGCGTCGAGGGAGAGCGAGAGTTCCTTATCGACGTGGCCGTGGACCTTAAGACGGAAGGTGCCGGCGTCGACTTCGGTCGGGATCGAGGCCCAGTGCCAACGGACGTAGAAGCGGTCGTTGGGTGTGAACACGCCCTCGTCGAATACCGAGAACGGCGTCTCCAGCAGCGGCGGATGAGTGCGCTGCAGGATCATCTCGCCCTTGTCCGGAAAGGCCGTGGTCAACGCCCGCTCATCCGGGCCGCCCGGCAGCGGAAGCTTCACCGAGCCCGCCGCCCAGGCCGGCATGGCGGCGCCGAGGCTGCCGAGCCCTAGGCCACCCAGGACGAGGCGGCGGTTCGTCGGTCTGTCCAGTCCGTGCATGGTCTCTCCCCTAAGAATGTCGGCGTCGATGCGTTCGAGGGCATCGGACCCGTCGCGATTCCTCGCGACCATGGAGATGCTACGGGATACGATTTATTCCTTCCAACGGTCTTTCGCGATGTGAATGATCTCCAAACGCGATGATTTGAGAAGTTTCGATCTACGATGGGACGATCAAGGACGCCGTCTCGGCGTCACGCCGCCGGCGCGCCGACGGGCGCGGTCCTGCGATGCCCGAACAGGGCGTGACGCTCTGAAAAACCGCGAAGGGCGACGGTGCCGAGAGGTTCGAGGGCATGTGCCAACCCGTCGATGAAGGTGTCGGTGGCGATCAGCGGCGTGTCGTAGGTCTTGCACAGGCGCTCGACGCGAGCGAGCACGTTGAGATCGCGGCCGATCGCCGTGAAATCGACCCGGTCGCCGCCGCCGATATTGCCGTAGGCGATCTCCCCGACATGAAGTGCGACGCCGACCTCGAAGGCAGCTGTGTCACCGTCGCGCAGGGTCGCAAGCGCAGCGAGTGCGGCCTCGGCGGCATGCAACGCGGCACGGCGCGCCGCGGCCTCGTTGCGATCGGCATCGAACACGGCCAGTAGCCCGTCGCCGATATACTTCAGCACCTCGCCGCCTTCCGCCTCGATGGCCGGCACGATGGCATCGAACATCCGGTTGAGGGCGGCCACGACACAGTCTGGGCTCTGCCGGTCGGACAGTTCACCGAACCCGCGCAAGTCAGTCAGCATCATCGCGGCCCGCATCAGGCGCACGTCGCCACGCCGCACCGTGCCGGCCAGAATCTGCCGCGCCGGGTCGCGCCCGACATAGGCGCTCAGCACCGCGCCGAGCATGTCGTCGAGCGCCTTGATCTCGAACAGCAGCGAGAAAGACCCGACCAGCGCCAGCAACGTGTCGATCTCGATCGGCGTGAAGCCGCCCGGTCTCGCCGTGGCCCAGGAGGCGGCGCCCATGCGTCCACGCGCGGCGCGCAGCGGCACGATGAGGTAGTCGGTCAGACCCTCGTCGCGAAGCTCGCCCAGCACGGGAAACGGCAGCGGCCCATCCCCGTCGAGACGGCATCGGAATGGGGTACGGGTCTCGACCACGTGCTCGACGGTGTTGCCGTGAAAAGTCGGCGTACCCTCGATGCCGTGGCGGCGACGCAGGGCTAGGCTCGACGCTCCGGGATGCCAGACGCGCATCACCCACCGGAACGACGGATGCAGGGTCGGCGCGTGGGTGGTGGCGCGGGCCAGTGGCAGGCCGAGCCCCGAGAGGCACGCGCTGAACCCGTCGAGAAGGGCTGCCGCGTCCGCCGCTTCGCGACCCGGCCCCATCAACCATCCCGTCGCCTGCGCGACCGCCTCGGACGAAGATTGGGACGAACGTGTCACGGCAGTTCTTTCATCAAGAATTCGGATCGATGCCATAGCGCGGATCAGACGAGGCCGAGCACGTGGATCAGGCCGAGGCTGACGGCGCCTAGCGCAAGGAGCGAGGCGACCACCGCGAGGGTCACCCGCGCCCCGGCCTTGGCGACGCTGCGCACGTCGACCCCGAGGCCGAGCGCCGCCATCGAGACCACGGTCAGCACGTTGGCGGTCTCCGACATCGGCGCGAGCGCAACCTGCGGGACCAGCCCGGCCGAGCGAAGGCCCGCGAGCGCCAGGAAGGCGAGGATGAACCACGGCACCAGGCGGTGGATCGCGAGGCCGCCGCGGGCCGGGCGGTCGCCGGCGGTGACGCCGGGGGCAGCCTCGTCGGTCTCCTCGCGCAGCCGGCTCGCGCCGAGGGAGAGCACCAGGACGACCGGGCCTAGCATCAGCACCCGGACGAGCTTCACCAGGGTTCCGACCTGGACGCTGAGCGCCGCGACCGGCGCGGTGGCGGCGAGGACCTGCGGAACAGCGTAGACGGTGAGGCCGGCGAGCACGCCGTACTGCATCGGCGACAGACCGAGCAGCGGCACCAGCAGCGGCAGGCCGAGCACCACCAGCACGCCCAGCACCGCGGTGAAGGCGATGGAGGCGGCGACGTCCTCGCCGTCGGCGCCGATCACCGGGGCCGTGGCCGCGATCGCCGAGTTGCCGCAGATCGAGTTCCCGCAGGCCACGAGGATCGCCATGCGCGGATGCAGCCCGAGCGCTCGGCCGATGCCGTAACTCGACAGGATCGCCACGACGACGACGCCCGCGATGCCGAAGAGCAGGCCCGGTCCGGCGGCGAGGATCGTCGCGAGGCTGAGCGACGCGCCGAGCAGTACGACCGCGATCTCCAGCACGGTCTTGGCCCCGAAGGCGATGCCGGGAAAGAAACGCTGCGACGGGGTCCAAATGGTGCGGATCGCGCTGCCGAGCAGGATCGCGAGCACCAGGGCTTCGAGCCAGGCACGACCGAACAGGTGCGCCTCGGCGGCTTCGAAGCCGATCGCTGCGGCGGTGACCGCCACGCAGAGGCCCAGTCCCGGAAGGATGGCTCTCGTGCCGGCCAAGGCACGCGTCGGACGAGAGTGGGAGAAAAGTCTGGGCGCGGACATGGATGGCTCCGATGTGATGCCGGAGGATCCCAGGTCCCGTTCATTCACTCCAACGGAATGATTAGATGCTTTTCATCACTGAAATAGATGAAATGCGGACCCCTTCAGAGTTTGCGGAGACGCATTGTGAGGGGCCGACAGGCGGATTCACCCGTCGATCCAGCGGGCCGTGATCGTCGTGTCCGCAGCAAGCTCATAGATCCTGACTGCTGTTCCTGATCGTCGTGCTTGGTCCCTACGTGGCCCGGATCCCGATGGCCGCCCTCGTTGCGGTGATGATCATGGTGGCCATCAACACCTTCCAGTGGAAGTCGCACGGGACCCTGGTGACCCACCCGAAGGCGTCGAGCTTCGTGATGCTCGGCACCGTGGCGGTGGTGGTCGCCACCCACGACCTCGCCAAGGGCGTCCTTTTCGGCGTGGTCCTCAGCGGTCTGTTCTTCGCCCACAAGGTTACGAGGTTCTTCGCCGTCCGGTCGTCCCACGGTAAGGGCGACGTGCGGACCTACCAGGTCACCGGGCAGATCTTCTTCGCGACGGCCGAAGCCTTCCACGCCGCCTTCGGTTTTCGCGAGGAGGCCCTGCGGGCGGTCGTGACTGACCTGCAGGCGGCGCACTTCTGGGACATCTCGGCCATCAACGCCCTCGACCGGGTCGTGCTGAAGTTCCGTCATCACGGCATCGCGGTCGACGTCGTCGGCATGAACGAGGCGACGGCCACGATGGTCGAGCGCGTCGGCACCCACGACAAGCCGGGGGCGACCTTCGCCGTGGGCGGCCACTGACCGTGGCGTCATCCTTCGCAAGGGCGGACGGATGCGGGCTGCCGTCTTCATCCGCCGGTGCGACAGGTCCCTCGGGTGCGCGGTCTGAAAGTCGGGTCGGCAGGTTTGCGGCGTTTGTCGGGAGGTGCGACCTCGATGACCCTCGACCTCTCTCGGCCAAAGGCCTTTCGGCACCATCGCCGACGCCCGCAACGCTTTGCCCTGGCCGGGGACCGCGGCCGCGCCCCGCATCGCGCTCCGTTGGACGAGTGTCAGGTGGGACGGGACGATCCGCGCGACCGTATCCCCGACGCTTTCGCGATCAGGGGGAAGGCCCACATGGGAGCGACGCCGGTCCTCGATCTGCCTCAAGGGTGGAGGCACAGAAATCGACGACCCGCGAAATTCCCGCCTCGGCCTTCCTCGGAACGTCGAGGCTAAGCCGACGCCGGATGGTGGCCGGCCCTCTGGGGAACGACCAGAACGCATACGACCATCAACGCCGCGAGCACCACCGAGATGGTCAGGTCGCTGATCCCCAGGCCACCCTGGGCAGAGGGCTTGTCGAGCGAGTTCGCGACCGTCGCACCGAGCGGACGCGTCAGGATGAAGGCGGCCCAGAACAGCGCCGTGCGGGAGGTTTTCGTGAAGAAGTAGAGACCGGCCGTGACGGCCAGGGCGCCGGCGATCAGCAGGGCGCTTCCGTTGTAGCCGAGTGGGGTGTCGTCGGCCATCCAGTCGCCCAACGCGGTGCCGAGCGTCTGCGAGAACATGATGGTCAGCCAGTAGAAACATTCCACCTTCGGGGTCGCGACGGTCTCGACCGCGACCGTCCCCTCCGACCTGTACCAGAGGCCGAGCGAGCCCAGCACGAGCGCGAGGAGGGATAGCGACCCGCCAAGGTAGCCGATGCCCAGCGACCGGTCGAAGAGATCGGCCATCGTCGTTCCCGCCAAGGTCGTCGCAGTGATGACGGCCCAGTACAGGGACGGGTGAAACCGCTTGGCGTTGATCTGGGCCGCCACGGCGACAGCCAGGAGGGTCGCGAAGATCAGGGTGCCGACGAGGTAGCCCAGACCCAACGTCAGGGTGACGGCGTTGCCGCCGACCTCGCCCAGGGTCGTGGCAACGATCTTGATCCCCCAGAAGGCCAGCGTGATCTCCGGGACCTTGCTCACTTCGATACCGGTTCGGTCGTCGGCCATGGATGGGTCCTCCGTCAGGTCGATGGGTCGGCGGCGTCACGGCTGCCGCTCAGGACCCGATCAGCTTCCTCAGCCGGTCGAGGTTGGCGAGTTGCCGAAGGGCGGTGTCGCGGTCGGCCGCGGCCAGGCCGAGGATGACGGCCTCCAGGGCGACGAGCGTGGTGGCGTGAAGGGCGACCTGGTTCGCGCGGCCGCGACGGGCCAACAGCACGACCGTGGCCTTGCGGGCGATGGTGCTGGTCTCCGTGTCGGTCACGAGGACCACGGGCAGGCCCAGACGGTGCGCCTCGCCCATCACGGCCTGCACCTCGCGGTAGGGCTTGCCGTAGGCCAGGAGTACGACCGCGTCGTCGGCATGCAGGCCCAGCAACTGGTCGGCCAGCGACCATCCCGTCGCATCGAGAAGCAGGCTCTGCCGTCCCGAGCGCGTAAGTTGGAAGGCCACGTACCGGGCAAGATGCGCGGAGGGGCCGATCCCGAAGACGCCGATCCGGGTCGCTGGATGCAGGGCGGTGACCGCCGCGAGGATACCCGCGCGTCCGTCCTCGGTCCGGAGCGCTTCCATCCCCTCCCGGTGCGCTTCCAGCACGGCATCGATGGCATCGCCGGTGGTGGCGCCGACTTCCGCCAGCGTTCGACGCATGTCGGTCGCCGGCGTCCGTCGGCCGTCGAGTCCGGCGGCGAGCGCCTGCTTGAGATCGGGCAGGCCATCGAACCCCAGCGCCTGGACGGCGCGGATCACGGTCGCGTCCGATGTCGCGAGATGCGTGGCGATCTGCTGGGCCGAACTTGCGAGAACCGTCGCCCGGTTCTGATCCAGGTAACCCGCAACCCGGGCAACGGCGGGGGACAGGGATGGCATCAGCCGCCGGACCGTGTCGCCGAACTCGTCCGCCATCGGCTTCGACTCCGCCAGTCGGTGGTGCCCCGTTTGGAACCATGATGTAGCATTTTCTACAATGATGTTGACATCGGTAGCAAGAGCGACATTTCCTCCCGACGGAAACCGCGTCCGGCCAAGCGGTCGAGTGGCAGGGAGGATCGGAATGGCCATCGACTGGGTGCATGCATGGCCCACGGCACTTGCGGCGTTTCTCGCCTCCATCGTCGAGTTCGTCGAG
Organism: Methylobacterium sp. E-041; assembly: GCF_022829665.1. Taxonomy (NCBI): domain Bacteria; kingdom Pseudomonadati; phylum Pseudomonadota; class Alphaproteobacteria; order Hyphomicrobiales; family Methylobacteriaceae; genus Methylobacterium; species Methylobacterium sp. E-041. Next base: position 76,993 of record NZ_JAKSYQ010000027.1, read on the forward strand.
GCCCTCACCATCGTGCTCGCCGTCGGCGCGACCCGGGGTTGGCGGAACGCCCTCGCGGGCGCCGCGGGCGCCCTCGCCGTCCTCCTTGCCATCGTGCTGCTCTTCGGCCCACTGCTGACCCGCATCCCCCTGCGGGACGTACAACTCGTCGTCGGCGGCCTGCTGCTGCTGTTCGGCATGCGTTGGCTGAGCAAGGCCATCCTCCGCTCCGCCGGGGTCATCGCCCTGCACGACGAGGACGAGGCTTACGGCAAGCAGGCGGCCGCGCTGGGCACCGGAGGCGGCGGCCGCCTTCGATGGGATGCGGTGGCCGTGACCACCGCCTTCAAGATCACCATGCTCGAAGGCCTGGAAGTCGTCTTCATCGTCGTCGCCGTCGGTGCGGGCGGGGCGGGACTCCTGGTCCCCGCCAGCCTCGGGGCGCTCGGCGCCCTGATCGTCGTGGTGGCGCTCGGCGTCGCGCTTCACCGCCCCCTGTCGATGGTGCCGGAGAACACGCTCAAGTTCACGGTCGGCGTCCTCCTGTCGGCCTTCGGCGCGTTCTGGGTCGGCGAGGGCATCGGCCTCGACTGGCCCGGCGGCGACTGGGCGGTCGCGGCGCTGACCGCGGGCTTCCTCGGCCTCTCGGTTCTGGCCGTGCCGACGTGCCGTCGACGTGCCGCCGCCCTTCGTCCCCTTCCCAACCTCTAGGCATCCGCATGCACTGGCTCGGAACCGTCCTTCGCGAACTCCTGGGATTGGTCGTGGACGATGTCGGCTTCGCCGCCTCCATCGTCGCCTGGGTCGGGGCGGCTTGGCTGGTGCGCGCCTACGGACAGGCCGGCACGACATCGGCCGCGATCTTCCTGTTCGGAGGGCTAGGCCTGATCCTGGTGGAAAGCGTCCTCAGGCGTTCCGGGGCGCCGCGATGACCCGGCCCTCGCTGCCGGTCGCGACCGATGAGATCAAGGCCGCCGAGATCACCCCATCGCTCCTAGCACGCATGGGGCAGCGCGACTTCGGGCTGGCGGCGGGCGCCTTCCTCGTCGTGGCACTGCTCCTCGGCTTCGGGCTTCTCGCCGACGAGGTGATCGAGGGCGGAACAGCACGGTTCGACCTGGCGGTGCTCACCGCGCTTCGAACGGGCAAGGATCTCGCCATCCCCATAGGACCGGCCTGGGTGCAGGAGACGGGACGGGACGTCACCGCGCTGGGAAGCTTCGTCTTCCTCGGCTTCCTTTCGGCCGCGACCGTTGGTTACCTCATGCTGGTCCGCAAGCGCGGCCTCGCGATGGTGATGGTGGCCGCGGTCCTCGGCGGCGCAATCGCAAGCACCTTGCTCAAGTACGGCATCGACCGGCCCAGGCCGGACTTCCCGAACGCGGTGCGGGTCTTCACGCCGGGCTTCCCGAGCGGTCACGCAACGCTTGCAACCGTCACCTTCCTGACACTCGGCGTCCTCCTGACCCGAGGGAGCGCCGACCGCCGTATGAAGTCGTACTTCATGGGCCTGAGCGTGTTCCTGACGGTGGCGGTTGGGCTGAGCCGGATCTACCTCGGCGTGCACTACCCGAGCGATGTCCTCGCCGGATGGTGCGTGGGCGCGGCCTGGGCGGTGTCCTGCTGGATCCTCGCCCTCTGGCTTCAATCCCGCGGCGAGATCGAGCGGGAAGTAGCCGAGGCCGCACCGGCTCGATCCGGAACGGGCACGGAGCCGGAGCTCAGTCGATGATGCGGCGGGATGCGATGGTGGTATCCGGACCGAACTCGTAGACCCGGATCGATCCGGTCGCGATCTCGACGGATTCGATTTCCCTTGGGCCCAGTCCTTCGAGCACCATCACCAAGGCCCGCAACGAGTTGCCGTGGGCGACGACCAGCGTTGGACCGCGCATCGCCGCCGGCTGGATATGCCTTAGGTGGAAGGGCACGACCCGGGCGACGGTGTCCCGGAGGCTCTCGCCGTTCGGCGGCTGACCCTTGTAGGAGCGCCGCCAGCCCTCGATCCGCTCCGCCCCGAAACGTTCGTAGGCGCCCTGCTTGCCAAGGCCGCTGAGGTCGCCGTAGTCGCGCTCGTCCAGGGCGGCATCCCGGAGGGGCACCAGATCGGCCTGCCCCAGGGCATCGAGCGCCAGCCGGGAGGTCGCGATGGCCCGCGCGAGGGTCGACGTGAAGGCTGAGGCGAAGCGAAATCCTTCGTCCTTGAGCCGCAGCCCGGCCGAGCAGGCTTCCTGTCGGCCCCGCTCGGTGAGGGGTGAGTCGAGCAGTCCCGTGAAAAGGCCGTCGGCGTTGGCTTGGCTCTGGCCATGGCGGACGAGGACGAGACATCGCCCCGGCGGGGGTACTGGGGAGGCGATCACGCGGGCTCCGGGCGAAGGGTGGTGCGGACAGGGAAATGCCGGCGCGGAGGACCCGCGCCGGCACCCTAGGCTCCTTGGTGTTCGCGACCGATCAGTTCGGCAGGGCGAACACGGTGAGCTGGCCACCGAGGTTGGTGTAGCTCGACAGGGCGGCGTAGCCGCCCACCGCGCCGAGGCCGGCGTTCGGGTCGGTCAGGCCGGCCGCGAGGCCGATGCCGGCCCAGCCACCGACACCCGACAGGATGCCGACGTACTGCTTGCCCTTGTGGGTGTAGGTCATCACGTTGCCGATGATGCCCGACGGGGTCTTGAACTTGTACAGTTCCTTACCCGTCTTGGAGTCGACGGCCTTCAGGTAGCCTTCCAGCGTGCCGTAGAAGACAACGTCGCCGGCGGTGGCGAGGGCGCCCGACCAGACCGAGAACTGCTCGGGATCGGACCACGCGATCTTACCCTTCACGCCGTCCCAGGCGATGAAGTTGCCCATGCCGCCATGGCTGTTCGGCGCGGGGTACATCGACAGGGTCGCACCGACGTAGGGCTGGCCCGGGGTGTAGGTCACCCGGAACGGCTCGTAGTCCATGCAGACGTGGTTGGTGGGCACGTAGAACAGGTTGGTCTTC